>CBDTYJ010000449.1:0-2040 GCA_965364575.1 uncultured Gammaproteobacteria bacterium | reverse complement strand
GTTGAAGATCAATTCGAAGCGCACACGGCGTCGCAGCGCGCCGGGCATGACGTCCTTCTGATCGATCCCGGGCTCCGCTGTCTGATTCACGTCTGTCCGTCTCTGTCGTCGTGGTCTCGGGCCCGGATGCCGTCGAGGATAGTGTCGCAGACCCTCAGTGCGAGCGCTCGCACTTGTTCCGGACCGTCCGGATTCACCCTGCCGCTGCCGAGGATCAGCATGGTCAGACCGTGCACCACCGCCCAGGCGGAGATTACCACGCTGTCCGTGTCGTCGCCGCCGAACACGCCGGCCCGGCGACCTTCGTCGATGATCCGGAAGATCCCGGCGTAGGCGTCTTCGGCGCAGGCACGCAAGGCCTCCGGGACGTCCTCGGATTTCATCATGCCGCCGTACATCAAGTGGGTGCGCTCCGGGTTCTCGGTCGCCCATTCCACGTAAGCGACCCCGGCCGCCCGCAATTGCGCCTCCGGGTCATCCGGGAAGGCGTCGTGGGCCGCGTTGACCATCACCGCGAGGCGGTTGAAACCTGCCTGAGCGACGGCTTCGAGCAGTCCCGCCTTGCCGCGGAAGTGTCGATAAGGTGCCGAATGGCTGACCCCGGCCAGCTTGGCCACTTCGCGCAGGCTGAGTTCCGAAAATCCCTGCTTCTCCAGCAGATGCTCGGCGGCCTGCACCAGGGTGCTGTGCAGATCGCCATGGTGATAGCTATCTCTGGCGGGGAACGTTTTTGACTTGGATCCCGTCATGTCGCGGCGCAGTCTAGCATAAATGTTGACACTGGAAACATCAGATGTTTCCATTGGCAACATTCACCTGTCCTTGCCCGGCGACGACCCATGCGATCATTCCCTTTCCTGCCAGCCCTGGCCGTCATGAGCGCCGCCCTGCTCAGCGGTTGCGGACCCGAATCCGCTGCCGGCGACAGCGAAGCGAAACCCCGATCGGTGCGGGTCGCGCCCGTGCAGCTCGAGCAGGGCGCCAGGGAGCTGCGCATGTCCGGGATCACCCGGGCAAGCCGCCGCGCGACCCTGGCTTTCCTGGTGTCCGGTACGCTGGTGGAGCGGCCCGCCGATCTCGGCAGCCGGGTGAAGACGGGAGAGGTGGTGGCCCGTCTCTACAACCCGTCCCTGGAGCCAGCGGTTTCGGCCGGTCAGGCCCGGATCCGCGAACTGGATGCCAGGCTCGAGCAGTTGGAGCGGGACCTGGATCGGGCCACCGATCTGCGCGAGCGGGGCCTGATCAGCCAGGAGGACCTGGAGCGCGTCAGCACGGATCTCAGCGCGACTCGCGCGGCCCGGGACCTGGCGGGGGCCGATCTGGCCGAGGCGCGCAACCGGCTGGGTCAATCCCGACTTGTGGCGCCCTTCGACGGTTCGGTGACAGATGTCCGGTTCGAGATCGGAGAATATGTCGCGGCCGGCCAGGCCATGATCCAGCTGAGCGCCCTCGACCAGCTCGAGGTGGAGCTGTCGATACCCGAGACGCTGATCGATCGGTTCGAGCCGGGGCGGGAAGTCGAACTCGACCTGACCTTCCTGCCCGGGCGAAAAGTGCAGGGCCGTGTCGTCAGGACCGGTGACTCGGGCGGCCAGTCCGGCGGTCTGTTCCCGGTCGAGATCGCGCTCGAGCCGACGCCGGGCATCCGTCCCGGCCTGACCGTGGAACTGGTACTGCCGCTGTCGTCGACGTCCGCCAGGTTCGTGCCGCTGGCCGCTATCCTCGATCCCGGCACCGGCCGGCCGCGGGTATTCCGCATCGTGGACGGCCGCGTCGAGCCGGTGTTCGTGACCGTGGGCCAGCTCTACGGTGACAGGGTCGAGGTGGTGGGCGAGCTCGGGGACGGAGATCTGGTCGCGGTCACCGGACTCAGCGCGCTCACGCCGGGTCAAGCGGTCGAGATCCTGGAATGAGCCTGGCGGTCGCAGCTGCCGGGCAGCGCCGGCTGGTCCTGGCCGTGGCCACCGTGCTGGCTCTCGTCGGCATGGCGGCCTGGAGCGGCATGATCCGGCAGGAGGACCCGTCGTTCCCCTACCGGGG
>CBDTYJ010000448.1:0-2048 GCA_965364575.1 uncultured Gammaproteobacteria bacterium | reverse complement strand
ACGTCGAATTGGGCGCACAGGGCACCGAGGCTGTATGACGGCAGACCCGGATAGAGCCTGCGCATGGATGAGCAGGTGCATAGCTTGGGGTGACGAAAGCGGCGCCCCAGCCTCGCAAATTCGCGGCTCACGAAGCCATAGTCGAAATTGACATTGTGGGCGGTGAATATGGCGTCGCCCATGAAGGCGGCGAATTCGTCAGCGACCTCGGCAAATGACGGCGCTGTGGCCACCATCTCCTCGGTGATGCCGGTCAGTCGGATGATCTTCGGAGGGATCGGCCGCTGGGGATTCACAAGGGTCTGGAAGCGATCGACGACCCTGCCGTTACGTACTTTGACAGCGGCCAGTTCGGTGATCCGGTGCTGATCACCGCTGCCGCCAGTGGTCTCCACATCGACCACCACGTAGATCTGGTCCGGATCGAGGATCCAGCGGACCCGTAACACGCCGGCACGCAGACCCGCTTCGCGCATCTGTTTCAGGCGGACCAGCTGATTGCGGCGGATCTGGTCGCCCTCGGCCTTGATTTCCACGAAGCGCGCGCCTTCGTCGTCGATGACCAGCAGATCGGGGAAGCCGTACCGGGTGCGGGTATAGTCACGGCACATGAGGCGTAACATCGACGCCAGAGCCCGATGATCCGCGTGATCGATGAGCGCGAACATGACCTCGGCCATGGATCGGCGCCAGCGGAACACCCCGTTGGGGGTGCCGAAGTGGCGCGTGATGGTTTTCAGCAGTCTTCGCTTGGTGCCCGCGGGATCCGACAGATCCGCCAATTTGCGCCCTATCGACTCGGAATGCCGGTCCTCGAACGATCCTTCGCGGAGCGCCGCGGGCAGACCTTCGAACGGCGAATGGGGGGAGGCAGCCGCCGCCCCGAACAACTCGTCCCAGAACATCACCCCGAGCAGGGAGCGCCAAAGCGTATTCTCGGCGCGATAGGCACGCTGTCCGAGCCGCTCGAAGTGGTCGATGGCGGCTCGCTCCGGGGAGCCGCTGTGGGCCTCGTCCAGCTCGATGGCATCGGCGGCCCGCAGTGTGTCGGTCAGCGACGAGGTTCGCTTGCGTCCGAACTTCTGGTGATAAAGGTCGTTCGCGAAGAACCACTCCTCGTCGCTCCGGGGCTCGTCCAGGCAGGCTTCGAGCCGGGCCCGCGCGGCCTCGGTGCGTCCGCTCGCAAACAGCAGCCGCACGGTCCGTTCCCGGCACTGAGGGGAGTCCGCCAGGTCGTACACGCTCATCGCCTGTTCGCTCCGTCCCGACTTCTCCAGCGCTCGTCCTGTCTCGAATGCGAGCCGGTCCCGCAGCTGCGCGGCCGGGCCGGATTCCGGCCGCGGCCATTCGGATACGCCGGCGAGGATCGTCTTCCGTTGTCGTGCTGTGCCGCGCTCGAACTCGCGCAGGCGCCGGGCGAAGAAATAGGTCTCCAGCGCCTCCTCCCGGTCAGCAAAGCGAGCCTCGTAGCTATCCCGGTATGAACGGGTCCGCACCAGGCCCATGTCCCGCATGGTGAATCGGGAAAGCCCGTCGCGGCATTCTCCGAAGTAGAGAAACAGCAGGAATCGCACCCAGTCGGTGCGCTGCTGCACCAGCAACCGTCCGGGTTCCAGTTCGTGGATAAATTCCTCGGCAGCCCAATGCTCCCCGACGAAAGCGATCAGCTCGGCTTTTTTCAGGGAACGGCTCAGGCCGGGGAATGACCGGGCGGCGAAGGAATGGAGCGTCTGTTTGGTCAGGCAGGACAGCACATCCTCAAACAGCTCCGGTCCCGGCGAACCGACCCATCCACCCGCGCTCAATGCAGACAGCGGACGCTCCAGCGCGCCGATCTCGGGATAACGGAGCTTGTTGGCGGCGAAGATCTTTCCCTTGCGGTTCGCCAGGCGCACGTAGAGACACTGAGCTGCCGGCTCCAGCCGCGCGAACGCCGTGATGAGATCACGCTGTTCCTGCGAGAGGATGTGTGGGTAATGGGCCGAGACGAAATCCAGCAGCTCCAGAAAATGCTGACGGTAATAAAAAGTCGGCAGCCGATGCTGGCG
>CBDTYJ010000447.1:0-2051 GCA_965364575.1 uncultured Gammaproteobacteria bacterium | reverse complement strand
GCCTACGCGCGCGGCCTGTTCGAAGCCAACCAGGCCTATCTCCAGGCTCTGACCGGGGCCCTGGCCGACGGTGAGCTCGGGTATCGAGCGGTCAAAGGAGACGGCGATACTTACTGCAGCGAGCTGGCGCCCGCTCTGTGCCGACGGACGGCCAGAGGCTGGTGGGTAAGACGGATGCAGGGGAAATTTCTGTCGGCGGCGCGGATCATCAAGGCGGCCCTGACGTTCGAGGATCCCCTCGATTATCTGCTGTGGAAGATCGAGCGTCACTCGGGCGTGCACGTGGAACCCAGCCCGCGGCAGAGACGTTATCCCCTGATCTTCGCCTGGGGTCTGCTGTGGCAACTCTATCGCAAGGGCGCTTTCCGTTAAGACAGCCGTTCAGCCCCTGGCGGCCTGCGAACGCCTGGGCTCGATGATCTCGCTGAAGCGCTGGAGGATGGTGTCGATCTGCTCGCTGCTGTGTGCCGCGCTCACACTGCAACGGAGCAGGCTGCTGCCATCCGGCGTCGCCGGAGGGACGAACAGGTTGGTGTAGATCCCGGCCTCCAGCAGTCTCTCCCAGGTTCGAGCGGCGTCGTCACTGTGCTCGAAGCGGACGGCGATGACGGGGCTGACGTCCGCGCCAAGGCGGAGACCCATCCCCTCGAGCCCGCGATACAGACGCTCGGCGTTGTCACGCAGTTTCTGACGCAGATCGGGCCGCTTCGACAGCTGGCGCAAAGCGACGCGCGTGGTAGCGATCACCGAGGGATTGCCCGAGGCGGTGAAAATATACGGCCGGCTGGCATACCGGAACAGCGGCAGCACATCATGCCGGCTGGCGCAGAAGCCGCCGGTGGCACCCAGACTCTTGCTGAAGGTCCCGACGACGAAATCCACTTCGTCCATGACCCCGAGTTCCTCGCAGACACCGCGGCCGTGTTCACCGTACACACCCAGCGAGTGGGCCTCGTCGACGAGCAGGTGCGCGCCGAACTCGTTTTTCAGGGCCGCGATCTCGCGCAAGGGCGCGCGGTCGCCGAGCACACTGTAAAGACCCTCCACGACGATCAGGGTGCGGCCCGCCTTGTCGGCCAGCCTCTGCAGACGTTTTTCGAGGCTGACCATGTCGTTGTGACGGAAGCGATAGACCGAGGCACCACTCATGCGACATCCGTCATAGAGGCTGGCGTGGGCATCGGCGTCCAGCACCACGACGTCACCATTGTTGGCGAGCGCAGCGAGAGTGCCCAGGTTGGCGGCGTAACCGGTGGAAAAGACCATCGCGTGGGCTACGCCGTAAAACTCTGCCAGCTCCCGCTCCAGCGCCAGATGCGGCTGATAGCTCCCGTTGGCCATGCGCGAGCCCGTGGTTCCGGTGCCGGCCTCGGCCAGTGCCGCCTGGCCCGCCGCCACGCACTCCGGATCGAAAGTCAGGCCGAGGTAATTATTGGTACCGACCAGAATGGTCGGCTTGCCGTCGATGATGGCTTCGGTCGGAGAGATGATCCGCTCGATGACGATACTCGTCGGATCACGCCCGACTGCCGAAAGCTGATCACGGTTCGAGGCAATCTTCTCGAACTTGTCGAGCAGGTCGACCTTGTCGTTCATATTCAGTCCCTGATCAGCCCCGCCACGACCTTGGCCAGCTCGCCGATGGTGTGGACATCGGACAGGCTCTCCATGTCGATGGCGATATCGAAATGCTCCTCGACCTCCATCACGAACTCGAGCACCTGGATCGACTCCAGCCCCAGGTCCGTGACGAAATTGGTGTCGCTGGCCAGTCCGACGGAACTGTCCAGGGAGCCGGCGAGGATCTCCTCGAGGGTCTCTTCGATCTTTTCGACTTGCGCCTCCACGACTCGCTCCATCAATGCGCTCATCCGTCCACAGCCGTTGCAAACATCCGCTCGGCGCCCTCGGCCAGTCCGATCGACGGCGTCCAGCCGGTCGCCCGGGTGAAGGCCGTGTTGTCGCCGACCCAGGACGGCTGGATCAGCTCCCGGACCTTGCCGGGCGTCAGCATCGGCGCGTAGCCCAGCAGCTTCGATGCCCTGACATTG
>CBDTYJ010000446.1:0-2052 GCA_965364575.1 uncultured Gammaproteobacteria bacterium | reverse complement strand
AGCGAGGCGCGAAGTGCGTCGCCGTCGATGGCGTCCGGCCGCTCGGACAGCCTGCGGAAGATTCTTTCGAGCTCGCGCCGCCAGGTTTCCCGCTCGTCCCAAAGCGGCATCGCGTTCGCGCGTGCGCGCGCCTCGAGCAGCCCCTGCAGCCGGTCCATCAGTACCTGCAAGGCGCTTGCGACGGCCGCCACCTGCGCCGGCGTCGTGCCGGGAAGCGCCTTCGTGTCGATGAACATCCCCCACACCGGTAGCTTCGCCGGCAGGGTCGCCACCTCGCGCCGGTGATACGCGCGCTGCCAGCGCCTCAGGCGTGTCGCCCCGTGGGTCGGCGCTGCGAAGGCGTCCGACGCCAGCCAGGCGCAGCTGCGGAAGAAGCGGCGCGAAAAACGCACGAAGGCCCGATCGGCGAGCGGCTGGTGAGGCACGTAGGCGCTGACGAACATTACCGCGACCGCCAGGAAGGCTCCCAAACCCACGTCCGCGACGCGCAGAAAGCTGTAGGTCTGCTCGTTGTCGATGGACACGACAACGAAGAAGACCGGCAGCCCGACTGCACGGTTCAGCATGTGCCGCGGATCCGAGAACAGGTAGCAGATGCCGAAGACCGACGCGAAGATGAGCGGACCCAGACCCAGGAACGTCTCCAGTCTCCACATCACCAGAACATGGATGGCGGCTGCGAACACGAGGCTCGAGAACAATGGCCAGAGCACCAGGGTCAGCGGGACTTGCGGCATGCCGGCCACCGCCATGGCCACTGACGCCGTCAAGGAGACGACCAGGGTGCCGCCAGGAAGATCCGGGACGAACAGGTAGGCGAGGTAGGCCAGCCACATGGCGACCAGCACGCGCACGGCCCCCCAAAGTCGATCCGGGTCGAGCATGAACGCCGGCACCGGCGGCGCCTCCTGCTGCGGAGCGTCCCCGGACTCCGGAGCCTCGCCGGCAGCGGAACGATCAAAGCCCTCGATGTCCGCGACCTGATCGAACAGGGCGCGGGTCGAGGACTCGATGTGCCCGTGCGTCGATCTATCGACCGTCAGGGCCGCCGCGTCGAAGAGCTTCAGGCTCTGCATGGCGTCGGCAGCCAGCGAAAGGTCCATCGCCTCCGGGGCACGCTCCGGCGCCTGACCGCCGAGCATGCGCTCGATCTGGACGAGGCGCCGCTCGATCTCGTCGTCGAAGGCCGCCGCCCCGGGTGCCAGGCGCGACAGGTCCAGCGGCCGCAGCTCGGCGAAGCCCTGTTGCCAGCGCACCAATGCCTCGCTCAGCGCTGCGGCTTCGCGCTGGTAGCGTCGCCATTGCCCGATCTTCTCGGTGATCTCCGGCGTGTCGGTGCGCGCCGATTCCAGCAGTTGGTTGAACCGGCCCTCTTGCTGGACCAGCTGCGTTTTGAGCTGCTTCGCGTCGTCGCCGCCCTCACCGGTGCTGAGCAGCTTCCGGCAGGCCTGGAACAGCTTTCGCTGGGTTGCGGCCCGCTCCCGGGCGATGGCCCTGAACTGCGTCCCCGAGCGCGCGGGCCAGAGGAAGATCGAGACGAGGCTGTAGACCACGACGCCCATCGCGGTCTCCTGTGCGCGCCACACCGCGGTGGTGAAGGCCTGCTCCGGGGTCCCGCTCGCGCCGATCGCGATGATCGCGGTCACGAACCCACCGACCTGCCACACGTAGCCCACCCGGCTACCGGTCAACTTGTATGCGCAGAACGCGAGCCAGGCGGACAGCGCCACCATGAACCACCACCGGTCCTGGATGGTCAGCGAGAGGATGAGCAGCGAGACCGCGATCGCCAGCGCGGTGCCGAGAATGCGCTCGGCGGCCTTGGTGAGCGAATCGCCCAGCGTCCCGAGGCTGCACACCGCGACGGCCAGCGCCGCCCAGTAAGGCCTGTCCCAGTCCATGGCGAGCGCGATGGCGTATACCAGCGTCACCGCCAACGCCGTCTTGATGGATTCCTTTGCGGTTCTGGATAGCATCGTCCCAGTCAGCGCCATTCGGCCAGGGGCGGTCGCGCAGTGCCCGAGTGATGCTCTAGTAATGTACAGAGAGGCG
>CBDTYJ010000445.1:0-2054 GCA_965364575.1 uncultured Gammaproteobacteria bacterium | reverse complement strand
CGGCCTGCCGGTCACCCTCATCCTGTCCTGGGCCTTCGATGTCGGTCCGCCGGACGAAGACACCGTTGAAGGTCATGGATCGACCGGAGGCCGCTGGTTCAGCGCCCGGTCCCTTTTCGCGATAATCGTATTGATATTGGCCGGCGTGCTGATCGGGCTCGCCCCGCAGTATCTCGTGCCCGACTCAGGCGAGTCCCCGGACGGGGCCGTCCGCCGCTACGAGATCCTCTTGCCAGAGAATGCGCCGATCGAGTTCATTGGATCGTCGCCACTCTCGGTGGCGACGCGGGCGATGGCGATCACGCCGGACGGGAGTCGTCTCATCTATGCAGGGACCGACCCAGAACACGGGACGCGTCTTTTCGTACGCGACCTGAGCGAATTCGAGGTGCGTCCGCTCGCGGGCACCGAGGGGGCGTACGCACCGTTCATCTCGCCTGACGGCGGGACCGTCGGGTTTTTCGCCAACGATCAGCTGCGCGTCGTGCCGATCGACGGCGGCGACGCGAGGATCGTGGCGGAGGCGCCGAACCCCCTGGGCGGCGCATGGTGGGGACCGGACCGGATCATATTCAACGACCAGGAGCTGAACGGGCATTGGTCGGTCCCCCTCATCGGTGGTGCTCCGACGCCTCTGCCCATCGACCAGTCCGGTGCGCCTCCCGGGGGGGCGGTGACCATAGGCCAGCAATATCATCCGCTGCCTGACGGAGCGCGTTTCCTCGTGACCACGTCTCTGGGAAACACCTCCGCCTACTCTCCCGCGACCGGAGAGCTGAGCCCGGTCATGGACATACCGGTCAATGTGAGCGTCGCCTCGGACGCGCTGGTCTATGCCATCGCCAACGATCTTTTCGCCGTGGAAATCGATCCGGCATCGGCGTCCCTGTCCGGCGGCGAGTGGGCGGTGGGCTCCGGGCTCCGGCGCGATGACGGCATCGCCCAGTTCGTGCTGTCGGACAGCACGCTGATCTACGCCACGGGGGCCCCGTACGGCCATCGGCAACTGGCGTTCGTGGGCCTGGATGGCAGCCTGGAGGAACTGGACATACCCCCGGGGAGATTCCAGGGCGCGACGTTCTCTCCGGACGGCCGACAGCTGGCGATCGCCGTAGTGGAGAATTTCGCCAACATCTGGCTCTATGACCTCGAAACACTCGAGCGCCGCAGACTGACGGCCGGCAGCAACAATTTCGGACCCCACTGGTCCGGTGACGGAGCCAGCCTCTACTTTACCTCCGACCGGGATGGCGAAGGCCTGACCGCCGCGCTCTACCGGATCCCCGCGGACGGTGGCCCCGGAGACGCGGTCCGCGTTTTCCAGCTCGATTCGGGCCTGCTGATCGATATGGTGCACGCCGGCGACCTGGCGACAGTGAGCCTGGGATCCGGCAACCTGGACGTGTTCCTGGTCGATCTGCTGAACGGGGAGGCCAGGCCGGTCGCGTCACATCCCGATTATAACGAAGTCCTCGGGAGTCTCTCCCCCGACGGACGCTGGCTGGCGGTGACTGTCGACGCGACCGGGCGCTTCGAGGTCGTCATCCAGCCCCTGGAAAATAGAGATGGACCGCGTATCCAGGTGACGACCGAGGGCGGCGAAGAACCCCAGTGGGCGCCGGACATGAGCGCGCTCTACTATCGATACGGGAGTCGTCTTTTTGCCGTGTCGGTCTCGCTCGAGGACGGGACGCCGGTCACGGGACGCCCACGGCTGGTCTTCGAGGACGACCGCTGGCGCAACATCGGTGGATATTCCTACTGGCGCAACCCCGCCGACGGTCGCTTTCTCATCCTGCGCGACGTACAGCCCTCGACCTCGCGCTCCCTCAGAGTGGTCGAGGGCTGGCGCAATATCGGCAACGCCGGCGGGCAGTGAGAATGGGGCGGGAGTGAAGATTTCCTCCCGATCAGCCGCCTGCCCGATCCGTCGCGTCCACGGCGACGAAGTCATCCCATCGGCGCATGTATTCGATAAAGGCCTCGCCCAGGCCTTCGCCGCGCAGATGGTCCGCGGTGACGGGCAGGGCCGCCATGGCGAATCCGGGATCCGC
>CBDTYJ010000444.1:0-2057 GCA_965364575.1 uncultured Gammaproteobacteria bacterium | reverse complement strand
TCTTCCAGCCAGGGTCCGAGGTCGAGGGTGCTGTCGACCAGGTCACCGCGCAGCTCGCCCAGCCGGCCGTCGTCCCAGTTCGCGCTAAAGCGGCCCTTGAGCTGGGTCTTGCCGGCGCTGAGATGCTCTATTTCCATCTCGTAGTCCTCGGGCCCTCCGCTGAGCGTGAAATTCGCCGTGGCCTGGCCGAGACGTTCCCAGGCACGCCCGCCCCAAGGCAGCAGCGCTACCAGCGAAGAGACTTTCGCCTGAACATCGAGATACACGTCCCGGGGCTGCAGGAGGTCCCCGATACGGCCACCGATCTGCATTTCCCCCTCACGCACGACCAGGCGTCCGTCGATGTCGTCCAGCCGGGGTCTCGCCCACGTGCCTCCGGCCTTTGTCCGCAGCGTAAATGAAGATGTCACGGGCCAACTCTGGTCATAGATGTCTCCGAGCCGGGACAGGTCATCGCCCTCGATCTCGCCGCTCAGTTCCATCATGTGCGGGTTCAGTACGTCGGGCAGGCGACCCCGGACCCGGGCCTTGATCGCTCCGAGATCGGCGTCTGCCTGCAGCTCCTCCAGATCCGGGGCCGCAAGCTGCCCGCGCAGACGGCCGCTGGCCCGGAAGCGGTCGGTAGGCGGTACGACGATTTCGCTGAAGTAATCGATGGTGCGGATGTTGTGGCCGGAGAGGTCAAACCTGAGGTCGAGCCGGGGTACGTCGGTGAGATTCTGCATCCAGCCCCTGCCTGACAGACTCAGATCATCGCGGGTCAGCTCGGCGCTTTCGATCTGCAGCGACATGTCGCGCTGGCGGCCGGACAGTACCAGCGACGCCTTCAGGCTGTCGGTCTGGATCAGCGCCTCCGCCCCCAGGAGGGATTCGAGATCGCGCAGGTCGCGTCCTTCGGCGACGAGCCTCAGCTCCAGGCCGTCCAGGTCGGACAGTCGCCCGATGCTGCCGCTCAGCCGGCCCGACACGCTGCCCTCCCGCAGGGTCGCCCGGACGTCATCCACCAGAAGGTCTTCCCAGGGTCCGGTCACCCGCACAGTCCCGTCCAGTTCGTCCACGTCCGGGATCGGCAGCTGGAAGAATGACGAGACCGAAGCCATATCGTGTCCGCGGATACCGAAGATCGCGTCGGCGTCCCCGGCGCCCGCCAGATCTCCGATCTTCCCGTCGAGGCTCAGCTCACTGTCCTTGACGGTGGCTTCGACCTTGAGTCCGGTCAGCGTCAGGCTATCCATGGACCCCTCCAGCCGGCCGCTGGCGGTATAGCGGTCGGTGGCGAGCCACCCGCCTCTCAGCCTGGGCAGGAAGTGGGCCGGCGAGGTGCCGGAGGACTCGAAATCCAGCGCCATCCCGCCCAGTCGGGTGAGATCCGAGATGCCGCCGGTAATGTGCATCCCATAGTCCTCGTCGCCCAGTTGGGCATCCAGATTCCGGAGCCGGAGACGATCCCCTTCGCCGACGAGTTGGCCCTCGATCTGGAAACGGTCCATTTCCGGAATGGCCAGTTCGGTCCATGCCATGAGGACCACAGGACGTTGACCGACGCCCGAAAAATCGACCTTGAGCCCGTCATAATCCCGGAAATCCACGTCCTGCAGATCGCCCTCCAGTTCGAGGCGGGTCCGCCCGAGCGTCGAGATCAGCGAAAAGGCGAAGGGCTCGCCGCCCTGTATCTGATCGGGCGAGCCGATCGTGCCGGAGACCGCAAGGGGGAGATCCATGATCTGGCCGCGGATGCTGATGTTGACGGGGACGTCCGCCTGGCTGGCCGTGGCCGTCAACCGGTCCAGGCTGATGCTCCGCGTAGTTCCGTCCTGGGCGTCGAAGTAACTGGCCCGCAGTTGACTCACGTCGATCGACTGGAGGCGGATCTCCGGCGCGTCTCCCGGATCCGAAGCCCTGCTTTCCATGACCCAGCTGGGCCGGCCGTCGAGACTGTTTTCCAGCCACAGCTGGGCGCCCTCGATCTCGATCTTGTGCAGCACCACTTGTCCGATGGCGAGTCTGCGCAGGCTCGGTCGGATACTCAGGCGCCGGACCGAGAGCAGCTTCGGCGC
>CBDTYJ010000443.1:0-2061 GCA_965364575.1 uncultured Gammaproteobacteria bacterium | reverse complement strand
CGCGCAGCCAGCCTGCCCGCCATCGAGTATCCGCCTGATCTGCCGGTCAGCGAGCGTCGCGGCGAGATCGCCGAGGCCATCGCCGCCCACCAGGTCGTGGTCCTGTGCGGAGAGACCGGATCCGGCAAGACCACCCAGTTGCCGAAGATCTGCCTCGACCTCGGGCGCGGAGTCCAGGGCCTGATCGGACACACCCAGCCGCGCCGGATCGCGGCCCGGGCCACCGCCGCCCGGATCGCCACCGAACTCGGAGAGCCGCCGGGCAAACATGTCGGATTCAAGATCCGCTTCGCCGATCACACCGGCCCCGACTGCCGGGTCAAGCTGATGACCGACGGCATCCTGCTGGCGGAGATCCCGCAGGACCGCTGGCTGCGCCGCTACGACACGCTGATCATCGACGAAGCCCACGAGCGCAGCCTCAACATCGATTTCCTGCTCGGATATCTAAGACGGCTGCTGCCGCGCCGGCCCGAATTCAAGTTGATCGTCACCTCCGCCACCATCGATCCGGCCCGTTTCGCCGCTCACTTCGGCGACGCGCCGGTGATCGAGGTCTCGGGCCGCACCTACCCGGTCGAGACCCGCTACCGGCCGGCCCAGCCAGAAGACGAAAATGTGGAGGCGCCCGGACAGATCGCCGCCATCCTCGATGCGGTGGACGAACTCTGCCAGCAGCCGGGACCGGGCGACCTGCTCGTATTCCTTGCCGGTGAGCGCGAAATCCGCGAGACCGCCAATGCCCTGAGGCGCCATCATCCTGACGGGGTGGAGATCCTGCCCCTGTTCGCGCGCCTGTCCGCCGCCGAACAGGACCGGGTTTTCAGGCCCGCCGGCCGGCGTCGTATCGTGCTGGCGACGAATATCGCCGAGACCTCGCTGACCGTACCGGGGATCCGCTTCGTGATCGACCCGGGACGTGCCCGGATCAGCCGCTACAGCTACCGCAGCAAGATCCAGCGCTTGCAGATCGAGGCGATTTCCCGGGCGAGCGCCGACCAACGCAAGGGACGCTGCGGGCGGGAGCGCGACGGCATCTGCATCCGTCTCTATGACGAGACGGACTTCGAGGCGCGCCCGGCGTTCACCGATCCGGAAATCCTGCGCACCAACCTCGCGAGCGTCATCCTGCAGATGGAGGCGCTCAAGCTGGGGCACATCGAGGACTTCCCATTCGTTGACCCGCCGGACCCGCGCTTCGTTCGCGACGGCTACCGCCTGCTGCGTGAACTCGCCGCCGTCGAGGACGATCAGCGCGTGACCGAATCCGGGCGGCGCATCGCTCGCCTTCCGGTGGATCCGAGACTCGGGCGCATCCTGCTGGCGGCGGCCGAGAGCGACTGCCTGTCGTCGGTGTTGCCCATTGTCGCCATGCTCAGTATCCAGGATCCACGCGAGCGTCCCCTGGAGCAGGCCGAGGCCGCCGATGAACGGCACGCCCGGTGGCAAACCGAGGGATCGGATTTCCTCGGCATCCTGAAACTCTGGCGGGACTATCTGCAGCAACGTCATCACCTCTCGGTCAATAAACAGCGGCGCTGGTGCAAGGAGCACTTCCTGTCTTTCATGCGGATGCGGGAGTGGTATGACGTCCACCAGCAACTATCGCAGCAGATGACGCAGATGGGGATGCGCCCCGGCCGTGCCGGGACCGATGGCGAAGTCGAAGCCGAAAGAGTCCATCGCGCCCTGTTGAGCGGTTTCCTCGGGCACATCGGCCGGCGCGACGAGGAGGGAGGTTATCGGGGGCCTCGCGACAGCCGCTTCCTGGTCTCGCCCGGTTCTGTTCTGAGGGATAGCAAGTCGCCATGGCTCATGGCGGCATCGCTGGTCCAGACCACCCGGGTATACGCACGGGTCGCGGCCCGCATCGAACCCGGTTGGATCGAGTCGGCGGCGGCTCACCTGGTGCGGCGCCAGTACGATGCCCCGCGCTGGAGTGAGAAGCGCGGCACCGTGGTGGCCCGGGAGACGGTGACACTTTATGGCCTGGTCCTGGCCAGCGGCCGGCGCGTCGACTTCTCCCGGATCGACCCGGAGGCTGCCCGCGGCATATTCCTG
>CBDTYJ010000442.1:0-2073 GCA_965364575.1 uncultured Gammaproteobacteria bacterium | reverse complement strand
GAGGCCATCCAGCCCATGCAGGTCAGCGCCGACGGCCGCTGGCGCGACCAGATGGAATACCATGGCGTGTTCGCCGACCTCGAGCCGTATGAATTCGACACGTTCCCCTACGAGATCCACACCATCGAGCGGATCGGGAACCTGAGCCGGCGCGAGCGCGAGCAGGCCATCCGCGCCGCGGGCTACAACACGTTCCTGCTCCGCTCCGCCGACGTGGCCATCGATCTGCTGACCGACTCCGGCACGTCGGCCATGAGCACCGACCAGTGGGCCGCTATGGACGCCACGCGGGCGACCACATCAAACAGCGCCGCCTACCAGAAACTGGTGGCGAACCTGCAGGACATCACCGGCTACGAGCACATCATTCCCACCCATCAGGGCCGCGCTGCGGAACACATCCTGAGCAGCATCCTGATCAAGCCCGGCCAGATCGTGCCCGGCAACATGTACTTCACCACCACCAAGCTGCACCAGGAGCTGGCCGGCGGCGTGTTCGCCGATGTCATCGTCGACCAGGCCCACGATCCAGACAACGACTATCCCTGGAAGGGTAACATCGACCTGAATAAGCTTGGGGCCCTGGTAGACGAGCACGGAAGGGACAAGATCGCCTACGTGTCGTTCGAGCACTGCGTCAACATGGCCGGCGGTCAGCCGGCGAGCATGGACAACATGAAAGCCGTCTATGCCTGGTGCCAGGATCAGGGCATCCCGGTGATCTTCGACGCGACCCGCTGTGTCGAGAACGCGCGCATGATCCAGAGCCGGGATCCCCGCTACAACGGGGTGAAGATCCGCGACATCCTGCGCGAGATGATGCTCTACGGCGACGGCTGTACTGTCAGCGGCAAGAAGGATTTCCTGATCAACATCGGCGGCATCCAGGCCTTCCGCGACAACGCCGATTGGGCCCGCCGGGCGCAGCATCTGTTACGGCTGTACGAAGGTAACGTCACCGACGGGGGCCTGGCCACAGCCGATGTGGCGGCCATGGCCCGGGGCGTCGAGGAGATGCTGGACGACCGCTATATCCGCTCGCGTGTCGCGCAGACAAAGGCCCTGGGACAGATGCTGATGGACGGCGGCGTGCCGATCGTCCGGCCGCCGGGCGGCCATGCGATCTTCCTCGACGCCAGGCGCTTCCTGCCCCACATCGACCAGGACGAATTCCCGGCCCAGACCCTGGCGGCGGAGATCTACGTGGAGACCGGGGTGCGTACCATGGAACGGGGGAACGTATCGAAGGGCAGGGATCCGGAGACCGGGGAGAATTATCGGCCGGCGCTCGAGCTGGTCAGGCTGACCATCCCGCGGCGGGTCTATACCAACGATCACATGCGGGAGGTGGCTGACGGGATCATCCGACTGCATCGACGACGCGACGAGATCCGGGGGTTGAGGTTTGTTTATGAGCCGGCGCAGCTGCGGTTTTTCCAGGCGCGGTTTGAAAAAGCAGGGTAGCCGAAAGAGACAGCTGGGTACTTGATCTGGCCATTCCGGCGACTCGGCCACCGACCCTGCAGCTTCCAGCTTCGCGATCAAGCTCCGGCGGTCGATCCTTCGGGTGGGCCGCCTGTTCATGCCCGTCAACGCGATCACGGACTTCGCGCCTCGGGGTGAGTCGATTCAGGCGCCTTGCACTATTCTTACAGATAGAAGCAGGTCTCTCAAGGGCACTGCCCATAGAGGTGTCAGCATCATGACTACGCCAAAACTACTGTCGGCGATCACCGCCGCATTGTTCCTGATTGCGTGCCAGACAGCCGTGGAGACCGCGGATGTCACCGGCATCTATTATCTGATGAAGGTCGATGGGTCCGAAGTCCCCACTACGGTTTCCCACGATGGCCAGGAGCTGGGGGTTAACTCAGGCACGTTCATCATCAGCGCCGATAAGACGTGCTTCAGCAGAACACGTTTTGTCCCGCCGAACGGCAACGAGATGACCCGTGAGGTCAACGCGAAGTATCGGGTCGAGGATTCCCGGCTGATCATGAAGTGGGAAGATGCAGGGACGACCGAGGGCACGGTGGAAGGAGATATCTTCACCATGGACAACCATGGGATGAT
>CBDTYJ010000441.1:0-2088 GCA_965364575.1 uncultured Gammaproteobacteria bacterium | reverse complement strand
AGATTCGGCCGCCCGAACTCGTTGTTGAAAGAAGCGCCGCCGATCGGACCCTCGATCATGATGTCGAGGGCCGAGACAATACGATCCGGCCGCCCATGATCCTGCTCCCAGGGCTGCTCACCGCCGGGGATGCGCAGATGCGAGACCGAAAAGCCGGTCAGTCCGGCTTTTGGCTTGGCCCCGGTCCCGGTCGCGCCCTCGTCGCGGATCTCACCACCAGAACCGGTTGCGGCGCCCGGGAACGGCGATATGGCGGTCGGATGGTTGTGGGTCTCCACCTTCATCAGGATGTGTATGTCCTCCTCCCGTCGGCCGTAACGGCCCGTCTCCGGGTCGGGGAAGAAGCGACTCGCATTCCAGCCCTCGATCACCGCGGCGTTGTCCTTGTAGGCGGAGAGCACGCCGTGGGGTGAACAGGCGTGTGTATTCCGGATCATGCCGAACAGGGTCTGCTGTTGCGGCTCTCCGTCGATCACCCAATCGGCATTGAAGATCTTGTGGCGGCAATGCTCGGAGTTGGCCTGGGCGAACATCATCAGCTCGGCATCGGTGGGGTTGCGGCCTATGCCAAGGTAGTGGTCCACGAGATAGGCGATCTCGTCATCCGAGAGCGCCAGTCCCAGCTCCCGGTTTGCCGCCTCCATCGCGCCGGCGCCTGCTCCGATCACGTCGACCCACGACAGGGGTTCCGGCGGATGATGGACGAACAATCGGGCAGCATCGTCGGCGACGAACACTACCGATTCGGTCATGCGATCGTGCAACAGGGGGAGGATTCCGGCCAGCGCCTTCTGCACCCGGTCTGATCGGCCGGACAGGGTGTAACGGGTGCCACGCTCGATCCGGCGGACGGCCCCCAGCCCGCAATTGTGGGCGATATCGGTCGCCTTACTGGACCATGGTGAGATCGTCCCGAAGCGTGGCAGCACGATGATTTCGAGGCCAGGAGGGGTCTCCTGCTCGCGCGCCGGTCCATAGGTGAGCAACCGCTCCAGCACTTCCCGCTCGCCGACTTCCAGGGGCCGCGCCAGCTCGGCCAGATGCAGGTAGCGAGCCGCGAGTCCATCGATGTCAGGGCAGACCGCACGCAGCGCCTCCAGGCGTTTTGCAAGCCGGAAGCGGGAAAGCGCCGGTGCACCGGGGAGAATCAGCATCTGTGCGGGATCTTGTGGGACGGATCGGGAGCCGCATGATACCGGAGCGTCAACGTGCGCTCCACCAGCCACCGGCCCCGCGCCGGGGCAGAGTCTTCAGGCGAGCACTCGCCAGTCCAGGCCCTCTCTCTGACAGACGATCTCGATCTCGTCCTGCTTCGCGCCGGCCGCCGTGGCCAGCGACGCCCGCGCAAGATCGGAGGTGTTGTTCACTTCGCTGATGTGGACGCCGATGAGGAACTGGAGCGAATCCGTATCCAGATTTGCGACCAGGCCGGCGGCCTGGTCGTTGTTGAGATGCCCGAGATCGCCACCGACCCTTCGTTTGAGGGACGCCGGATAGGGCCCGCGCTTCAGCATCTCCAGGTCATGGTTGCACTCGACGACGAGGGCATCCAACGCAGCCAGGTTCGAGACGATGTGAGGCGTGATGTGGCCCGTATCGGTGATGATGGCGAGGCTGCGGGCGCCGTCGCTGAAACAGAATTGACAAGGTTCCCGGGCGTCATGAGGCACAGGCATAGGCCGGACTTCGATACCGTCCAGGACAAACGGCTCGTGGCAACTGAACAGATGAAGCTCCGGGAGATCCCGGTCGGGCGCGGCGGCCCAGGTCCCGGGCGTCATCCAGACAGGGATGCGATGACGTCGCGCGAAGCGGGCGACGCCGCCGATATGATCTCCATGTTCGTGGGTCACCAGGATGGCGTCCACGTCGCCGGGATTCCGGTCTAGACGATCGAGCCGCGCTTCCGCCTCGGCCGCGGAGAATCCGCAATCGACCATCAGACACGTCCCGTCGGCCTCCACCAGGGCCGAGTTGCCCTTGCTGCCACTGCCGAGATAAGAAAAACGCAGGGACTTCTTCCTCAGACGCGGTGAGGGCATGGAGCAGGCTTCAGGTCTTGCTCTTGTCGCCGCCGGGCGCGTACAT
>CBDTYJ010000440.1:0-2117 GCA_965364575.1 uncultured Gammaproteobacteria bacterium | reverse complement strand
CGGGTCTGCGGCCCGCCGAGAAGCTCTA
The DNA here is from genome assembly GCA_965364575.1 of uncultured Gammaproteobacteria bacterium. Classification (GTDB taxonomy): domain Bacteria; phylum Pseudomonadota; class Gammaproteobacteria; order Steroidobacterales; family XN24; genus CAMYOC01. The sequence goes on along the minus strand of CBDTYJ010000440.1, from coordinate 2,089 downwards.
CGAGGAGCTGCTGATCAGCGGCAACGCAACGGGCACCGAGCACGAACGCATCTGGCGGGCGAAGGAGCACTCCGTGTCGTGGCCGGCCATCGACGCGGCCCTGCACTCCCTGGAGAGGGCTATCCGTGACCACGACTGCGAGCTGATGTCAGAGACCCTCAAGACCACGGTGCAGGAATACACGCCCCCCGGCGGGCTGGTGGACCGGGTCTGGCGCGCCAGCCATCCGGTAGCGGCCCGGGCCGGCTCGGTTGTCCCGCTGCCCACGCGGCGGCAGGACGGCGACGAGATGGCCTGAGACACAGGTCCGGTTTTCGGCCCGGTTCCGGGCTAAAATCCCCTTTTTCGAGCTTCGATCTGCATCCGATCTTCGGAGGTCTTTAGTGAAAATCACGGTATTCGGATCCGGCTATGTCGGCCTGGTCACGGGCGCCTGTCTGGCCGATGTCGGCAACCACGTCGTCTGCGTGGATATCGATGACGGCAAGGTGGAGCGGCTCAACAGCGGCGAGATTCCGATCTACGAGCCGGGCCTCGACGATGTGGTCAAGCGCAACCATGAGGCTGGCCGCCTCCAGTTCACCACCGATATCAAGGCCGGCGTGGATCACGGTCTGTTCCAGTTCATCGCCGTGGGCACGCCGCCGGACGAGGACGGCTCGGCGGATCTCCAGCACGTCGTCGCCGTGGCACGCAGCGTCGGCGAGCACATGGACGAATACCGGATCGTCATCGACAAATCCACGGTGCCGGTGGGGACCGCGGACCGCGTCCGTGACGAGTTGGCGGCTGCGATCAAGAAACGCGGCGTCGATCTGGAATTCGACGTGGTCTCCAATCCCGAATTCCTCAAGGAGGGCGCCGCGCTCGAGGACTTCATGCGCCCGGACCGCATCATCGTCGGCACCGATAACCCGCGCGTCACCGAACTGCTTCGGCTCCTCTACGAGCCCTTCAACCGCAGCCGCGATCGGCTGATCGCCATGGATATCCGCTCTGCGGAGCTGACCAAGTACGCTGCCAACGCCATGCTGGCCACCAAGATCAGCTTTATGAACGAGCTGGCCAACGTGGCCGAGCGGGTGGGGGCCGATATCGAGCAGGTGCGCATCGGTATCGGTTCGGATCCGCGGATCGGGTATCACTTCATCTATCCGGGCTGCGGGTACGGCGGCTCGTGCTTCCCCAAGGACGTGAAGGCCCTGGCCCATTCGGCCCGTAAGTCCGGGCATCCGGCGACCCTGCTCGAAGCGGTGGAAGCGGTCAATGACGGCCAGAAGCGCGTGTTGTTCAACAAGATTTCGGCCTACTTCGACGGCGACCTGAAGGGCAGGGTGGTCGCCGTCTGGGGGCTGGCGTTCAAGCCGGACACGGATGACATGCGCGAGGCCTCCAGCCGGGTGCTGATGGAGTCGCTCTGGGACGCCGGCGCCTCGGTCAGGGCCTACGACCCGGTGGCCTGGAAGGAAGCCCGGCGGATCTATGGCGAGCGGCCGGACTTCGCACTCTGCAAGTCGGCCGAGGAGGCGCTGGAGGGGGCCGACGTGCTCGCCATCGTCACCGAGTGGAGAGAATTCCGCAGTCCCGATTTCAGCCGCATGAAGGTCCTGCTCAAGAACCCGGTGATCTTCGATGGCCGCAATCTCTACGACCTGGCCATGGTCCGTCCCCACGGGCTGAGTTACTACGCCGTCGGCCGTGGAGATCGGCTGCCTGCCACCTGAAACGTGAACTCTCCCTTGGCACGGCGCCACGTTCTCATCTAGACTGACCGGATACTCGCAGTCATCTCAGGAAGGCGCGCTAAGTGATTGTCCCAGTTATCCTTTCCGGCGGGTCCGGCTCCCGGCTTTGGCCGCTCTCCCGGGAGCTGTATCCGAAACAATTGCTGCCGCTGGTGGGCGAGCGGACCATGATCCAGGACACCCTGCTGCGTCTTCAGGGCCTGTCCGGGATCGCGCCGCCGGTGATCGTCTGCAACCAGGAACACCGTTTCCTGGTGGCGGAGCAGCTTCGCCGCATCGACGTCGAACCCGCTGCCATCTTGCTGGAGCCCGAGGGACGCAATACCGCGCCGGCGGTGGCGGTG
>CBDTYJ010000439.1:0-2117 GCA_965364575.1 uncultured Gammaproteobacteria bacterium | reverse complement strand
ACGCTACCGGGGCCTGTTCTCACTGCTGATTCTGATCTCTCTGGCGCTGATCGTTATCGGCTGGCGCAACACCATCCCGGTCCTGATCTACCCGCCCCAGGTCTGGGGACGACACCTCACCTATCTGCTGGTGCTTATCGCCTTCGTGCTGTTTGCCGCCGCCAAGTCCGAAAACAACATCCGCCGGCTGGTCCGGCACCCCATGCTCACGGCAGTCGTGATCTGGGCGACAGGCCATCTGTTCGCCAACGGCGATATCCGCTCGCTGATCCTGTTCGGCGGGATGGGCTTATGGGCGATCACCGAGATGATGCTGATCAACCGCCGTGACGGGGCGTGGCAGAAGCCCGCGGCGGTGCCGCTGACGAAGGATTTGTTCACAGTGGTGGCAGGCGCCGTGGTGATGGTGATCTTCATGTTCCTGCACCCCTTCTTCACCGGGATGATGGTGATCCCCACCTAGGACATGATTGGCGGCGGTCCGTCCCGGCGCGTCGAGCGGGGACGGAGCGCTTTGTAGCACGGCGCGCCATGAGGAGCGTATTCAAGGGAGACTCTGGCGCCGCCCGTGTCGCCGGCGGTCGTTAGGGGTCCCGGCCCGGTCGCGACCCTGCCCGGTGGGCCGTCAGTGACGGGACCGGTTCTTGTCCCGGCGCCGGTCTTCGCGCCGCAGCCACTGCACGCCCAGGATGACACCCAGCAGCGGCAGCAGGAGCGCCACCAGGATCAGGGCATTTTCCGCATCGAATTGCATGACTTCGTACGGAGTATGGCTGCTCCGGATGCGGCTCGCCCGCTGCGGAGGTGCGCCGCGGGTGCATTCCGCGAGGTGTGGGCGCCCTGTCTGTCCACTCTGCGACCGGACATCCGGAGTGAGGGCACGGCGCCGGCAGGGTCCGACCAGGCGGACGTGTCAGCTCGCGTCGGCATGCTGGTACCAGGCGCGACACTCGGCCTCTCGACCGCGGACCACGCGTTGTCCGGTGAGCGGACCGCGGGTCTCGGTGACCACTGTGTGCTGCCCTTCCTCATGGCTGTCGTCGTAGAAATAGATCACCACCCAGTCCCGCACCCGGTCCAGCTCATGGGCACGGGCCGTGTTCGAGTACAGCGCGGTGAAGTGCCAGCCCTGATGTTCGCTGTGCAGGATCGGCAGCCAGGCTTCGCCGGCGGGATTGAATCGCTTCGGCGCGATGGTGGGCAGCTTGCCGGCTTCCGCGCGGCGACGGTATTCCCGGTCCACCTGCAACAGGAGGCCGACGCCGGGCCCATCGGTCGTCGCCGCGTCCGGGCGCGGCCGGCTCCGCCGGAGCATGCTGGCCAAAGTGGCGCGCAGGGCCTGAAGTTTTCGCTCGCCGATACCGGGCATGGCCTCCAGCCGTCCGTCCCAGGCGGCGGTTTCCAGCTGTTCGAGGGTGTCGATATGCAGCTCGTCGTGGATCCTCGACGCCAGCGCCGGACCGACGCCGGGGACAGTCTGGAGCAGGTTCTCCGGTTCCAGCGTGCCTCGCAGCCGATCCAGCTGGCTCCAGCGGCCGGTGGTGACGATCTCGCGGATGGCCGCGGCGATCCCCCGGCCGATGGTCGGAAGCCTGATCAGTGCTTCCAGACCGCCCTCCTCGAAAATCTCGCGGACGTCCTGATCCAGCGTCTCGACGGTATCGGCCGCCTTGCGATAGGCAGAGACACGGAACGGATTGGCGCCCTGGCGCGCAAGCAGTTCGGCGGCCTCGTCGAGTTTTCTCGCCACCTGTTGATTGACGCTGGCGTCCATCCGCTTTGCCTCTTTGACGGTCATCCCAAGCATAGTCGTCTGTCCGGGCCGAAGCGCCAGGGGCCCTGCCGGTTGAATAGCCGCTCCCGGATACCGGGCCGAGTGGGTTATGATCGTAACGGCGCCGCCCGCGCAGATCCGCATGGGCGGCCTGCAACCAGAGCTGGACTGGAGAAGAAGTCGATGACGCATGCCGCCCCCGCCCGGTCAATCCGCCGTCCGCTGCTGCTGATTGGGATCCTGCTGGTGACGAGCGCCACCGCGGATCCGGCTGCTCCCGACCCGGCGGGTCAGGCAGCAATGATGCCTGCCAGCGACGCGGCGTTGCTCGCGGCCACCGAGG
>CBDTYJ010000438.1:0-2124 GCA_965364575.1 uncultured Gammaproteobacteria bacterium | reverse complement strand
CACCGGCGATAAAGCAGACCCGGGAGGCCGAGTTGCCGCCGACGTCGTTGGGGCCTGGTGTGGTGACCTCGGTCACGCCCATCTCGGCCGCCAGCCGGTTGTTGGCCGAGTTGGGGACGACGAGATCCCCCGTGACCTGGATGAAGTGGATCGGGTGGACCGCCGCGGCTTCGCTGGCAAAGCTGATCGCGTCGCCGGCATCGATCGAAGTCTGCAGATCGCGGACATAATTGTTGTAGACGCCCGTATTGGGGACCAGGCCGGCAGCGCTCAGACCACCCTCAATCCTCGGGCCGAACCCAAATGAATCCAGCAGCAGGTCGGAGATCACCCCGCCGCCCACACCGAGCGTGGCGGTGGCGATGTTCGACGCATTGCTATAGCTGCCGAGGAAAGTCGTGCCGATGATCGAGCCCAGGGACTGTCCCACGAAGTGCACCGTCGAGGCGCCGTAGTCCGGCTCGCCGTCCGGCGGGAAGCCCGGCGGCGCGATATCGATGGTCGGCACGGTCATCGCCAGCACCATCAGGTCCGCGGCCGACTGCCGGAGGTTGTCGCGGCTGGTGAGCGGGCTGCTCAGGTTGATGATATGGGCCCCGGAGGGATCGATGATCCCATCCGGCGGCGTGCCCGGGGTGGCACCGGTGACCAGGTCCACGTCGAAAGTGCGCTCCGGCACGCCCGGCACCCGGAACAGGGCTTCCGGCGTGGTGGCCAGGATCTCCGCCAGCTCCTCGGGCGTGATGTTGGCGAAGTCGATCTCCGCCGCCGCGATCCCGTGCAGCACGTGATCCATGGCGATCACCGTGGCTCCGATTGGGACAAAGCTCTCAGCCACGAATAGCATGTCGACGCGGCTGCGGGTGATGCCGTGGGCGAAGATGACGATCGGCCCACCGATCACCGGCGGGGTCCCCGGTCCGGCCTCGGCCGGCACCGTCGCCAGCAGCGGCACGGTCAGCGAAGCGTTGGCCACGGGGATGGGGTTGAACTTCGACAACACCGTGCTGGTGGGATCCAGCGGATTGACGTTCGGAGCGCCTTCCCAGTATTCGGTCAGGATAGAGGTATCGCTGGGATCCGCGGCCGGCGTCAGATAGTACGGCAGGCCTGCCATGGCCCCCGCGTACAGATACGCGCTGCCGGCGGTCGGATCGGGCTGACCCAGAAGTCCGAATACCAGCTCCGTGGTCACCGGCGTGCCGGCCGGGATGATCCCGCCGGGGAACTGGCCGGTCGGATCGGGCAGATCAACCGGCGTCAGGACCGGCTGCAGCTGGATAGCACCCGGGCCGGATATTTGCGCCACGGTCTCCATGACCACGGTGGTGTCGAGCGTGGTGAAGCTGGAGGTGACGACGATGTTCGCCACAGGGAGACCTAGGGCCTCCGCCGTGGCCAGCTGGGCGGCCGTGTACAGGGCCAGCAATTCTTCAGTCGTCAGAGCGTCCGGGTCGATCTGAGAAGGATCGTCCGGAATCTGGATCAGACCCGCCAGGTAACCCTGCTTGATCTGCTCATACTGCGTGTCGGCGACGGCCGCATCACCGCTGCTGTTGGTGACGCCATTCGTGACGATGACCAGATAGCCGTTCTCCACGACGAGAGGCGTCGGTTGACCAGTGGCCGGGTCGATCAGGTTGAAGGTGCGGTTGCCGTTCAACGGTTTCAGCGGTTTGATCTGCACGGTCTGGCCGCCGGCGTCGAAATCAGGCGCCAGACCCACTTCGTATTCCACACCTTGGACCAGGAACGGGCTCTGGCCCTGGAGGATTCGGCCGAAAGTCTGGTCGGACAGACCGATGACCGCCCGGGTCGACCGGTCCAACGCGACCTCCACCACGAACACCGATGCCGGCGTCAGGCTGGCCGCATTGACCGTATCACTGAAATTCACCGTGATCCGCGCATTGGTCGAGAACCCGTCCAACTGATTAACTACGCTTGCCAAGGGCTGCGTCAAGGTCTCAGGCACGCTCAATGTTCCATCAAACGTTAATGCCGGATTCGTTGCCCTGGCTAGATAAAAGCCGGAGATATCGTTCGGGTATGGAAGCACGGAAACGAGCGGATCCCACGCAGCATAAAACCCCGTGGGCGGATCGAAGTCCGGACCCAGGATAC
>CBDTYJ010000437.1:0-2126 GCA_965364575.1 uncultured Gammaproteobacteria bacterium | reverse complement strand
TGGTTTTCGATCCTTGCACCCGGCTACCATATCCCGCCACATTTCGGACCGACGCGGGCTGTGGTCCGGTGCCATCTGGGGCTGCGCGTGCCGGCCGACAACGACAACTGCTGGATCCGGGTGGACCGGGAGATCCGCCACTGGCACGAAGGGGAGTGCCTGATCTTCGACGACACCTTCGAGCACGAGGTCCGCAACGACACCGATGAGCTGAGGGCCGTGCTGTTTATCGATGTCGACCGACCCGCGGACTTTCTCGGCCGGACGGTGAATGCCATCCTTCTGCGGATGATCGCTCTCAGCACCTATGTGCGGACGCCACTAAAAAACCTGTCCGCATGGAATCGCGCCCGGGGAGCCGGCCGCCAGAGCGGCCCGTGAGTCACGGACAATGAAAGTCATCATCCTCAGTGCGGGACAGGGCCGCCGCCTGCTGCCGCTGACCGAAAACATGCCCAAGTGCGCGCTGCCGGTGCTCGGGAGGTCCATCCTGGCATGGCAACTCCACGAGATTGCGAAGTGCCCCGTCGACGAGGTGGTGGTGGTGACCGGATTCGGGGCCGATCGGGTCGATGACATCCTGGCGCGGGACCACGGCGTGCCGGTGCGGGCGCTTTACAACCCGTTCTACGCCCACAGCGACAATCTCGGCACTTGCTGGGTGGCACGCAGCGAGATGGAAGGACCGTTCGTGGTGCTCAACGGCGATACCCTGTTCGAGGCCAGAATCATGCGGCGCTTGCTGGCGTGGGGTGCCGATTCGCCGATCACGCTCGCCACGGACGTGAAAGCGGATTACGACCCCGACGATATGAAGATCATCAGCCAGGACCGGCGTCTGTTGCGCGTCGGCAAGCAGCTGGAACTGGACCAGGTGAATGGCGAATCCATCGGCATGATGGTCTTCCGGGGCGAGGGTATCGACCGCTTCCGTGACAAACTCGATCACCTGATGCGCTTCGGCGAGGGACTCAACCGCTGGTATCTGTCCGCCATCGACGCCCTGGCCCGGGAATGGCGCGTCGGGATCTGCCCGATCCAGGGCCTGAGCTGGTGTGAGATCGACAACCGCTCCGATCTGTCCCGAGCCGAGCTCGTGCTCGGGTCGTGGCAGGGAGACGCTCTGGTGGCCGGCGCCGGCGCTTCGTCCGGAGGGGCTGCGTGAACGCCACCATGGAAAAGTTCGGGTATCCGGACACGCTGGTACGTGAATATCCGCTCTGGTCGGTGCAGCTGCGGCCAAAACAGGCGACCTTCGGCGCACTGGTGGCGATCTGCAAGGAGCCTGCCAGGCGCTTTGGTGAACTCTCGGCAGCGGCGTTCGCCGAGTTACGCTCGGTGACCTCGGACATGGAAGCAGCGCTGGCGCAGGGGCTGGAATGCGCCAAGCTGAATTATCTGATGCTGATGATGGTGGATCCGGATGTGCACTTCCACGTCCTCCCGCGCTATCCGGGCCCGCGGGAATTCCGTGGCGTCAGCTTCGCCGACCCGGGCTGGCCCGGTCCGCCGGATATCGGTTTCGCGACGGAGACGGACCCGGCCACCAACGCCGCGATCGTTGACCTGCTGCAAACGCACTGGCCCTGATACGGGTGCTACTGCGGCTGTTCTTTTTCCTTTTTGCGGTCGACCACGATGGTGACGCCCTGATCGCCGCTCGCCTTGAAGCGTTTCTCGATCAGATCATATTCGATCAGCCCGCTGCGCACGGTGCTCTCACCGTCGGTGATGATCGCATTGCCGGAGAGACTCAGGGAATCCGAGCTGCGCAGATATTCGATACGCTCGCCTTCACCCTCGACCCGGCCCGCCTCGTCGGCTTTGTTTATCCATGCCCGGGCCGGTGCTCCGGTGATGACGATCCGCTCCGGATCGTCCAGATTGCCGTACACCGATGCCTCGTCGGCACTGACCGACCATTCGGCGCCGCTCATCTCGAAGTTGCCGCGAAAATGGGTCACGTTGCCTTCGCGCTCCTCCCATGCCTCGTCCGCCTTGACCAGGATCGGCTCTTCGGAACTGAACTCCAGCTTGTCCTCGGCAAGCGCGGGCTGGATCGCCAGGGAGACGCCAGCCATCAAGACCGCCAACAGCTTTTTCATCCGACCTCCCGGGCGCGCAAG
>CBDTYJ010000436.1:0-2134 GCA_965364575.1 uncultured Gammaproteobacteria bacterium | reverse complement strand
ACCGGGACCGGGACGGATTCGTGCTCGGCGACGGCGCCGGCGCGATGGTGGTGGAGGAATACGAGCACGCCAGGGCCCGGGGCGCGAACATCTATGCCGAGGTGATCGGCTTCGGCATGAGCGGCGACGCCCATCACATCACCGCGCCGCTGGAATCCGGTGAGGGTGCCAGGCTGTGCATGGTCAACGCCATGAACGATGCCGGCGTCAATCCGGAGGACGTGGATTACGTCAATGCTCACGGCACTTCGACGCCGCTGGGCGACAAGGCCGAGTCCCTGGCCATCAAGCGCGCTTTCGGCGACAGCGTGCACGATCTCGCGATCAGTTCCACCAAGTCCATGACCGGTCATCTGCTCGGTGCGGCCGGAGCGGTGGAGGCGATCTTCAGCGTGCTGGCGATCCGGGACGGGGTGGCCCCGCCCACCATCAATTACGAGACGCCGGATCCCGATTGCGATCTGGACTACGTGCCGAATACGGCCCGGGAGATGCCGATCCGGATCGCCCTGACCAACTCCTTCGGTTTCGGCGGGACCAACGGGACGCTGGTGTTCCGGGCGCCAGACTGAGGGCGGCGTCCGCCGCGTCGCGGCCATGAATCCAGTGCAGGAACGGGAGCGCCGGCATCCCATCGCCTACGATCCTCACCTGGCTCTGGCGCTGAACCGCGCGTTTCCCCGGCGCTATCCGTTTCTGCTGGAGAGCGCTGCCAGCGGCACACCCCAGGGCCGTTTCGACATCCTGTTCGCGTTCCCCGGAGAGCACCTTGTCCTCGACGCCGATTACCGGCTGAGTGGTCCGTCCTCATTCGGCTCCAATGATTTCCTTGCCGCATTGAACGGTTGGTGGCAACACGAGCATGTGGAACTGGCGCCGGATGCGCTGCCGTTCCGGGGCGGCTGGTTCCTGTTCCTCGCCTACGAACTGGCCGCCCAGGTGGAGCCGACCCTGGCGCTCGAGCCTGAGGCGGGTTCGCCGGTGGCGCTGGCGGTCCGGATACCCTCTGCCCTGGTCCTTGATCGCCAGCAGGAACAGGCCTGGCTGGTGGCGGAGGCGGGCAGCGAGGAGCATCTCGGGCGGATCGCCGGCGACATCGAAAAGCTGGGCGAACAGCCGGGGTTCGATCACCGGCGGGGTCTTTTGGCCGACGATTTGCACGAGGATCCGCCTGAGGATTACCGAGCGGCGATCAAGCGGACGCTTGGCCATATTATCGACGGCGACATCTTCCAGGCGAATCTGTCGCGGGAATGGCGCGGTAGACTGGTCGACGATGCGACGGCTCTGGATCTGTATGCGCGTTTGCGCCAGAGCAACCCGGGTCCATTCGCCGGGCTGATGTGTTGGGACGATCTGGTGATCGTGAGTTCGTCCCCGGAACGACTGCTACAGGTGCGCGGTGGCTTCGTACAGACCCGCCCGATCGCCGGCACCCGTCCGCGCGGCGACGATGCCAGGTCCGATGCCGGCCTGTGGCGGGAACTGATCGCGCATCCGAAGGAGCGGGCCGAACACGTCATGCTGATCGATCTGGAACGCAACGACATCGGGCGCATCTGTCAGCCGGGGACGGTGACGGTGGACGAACTGATGGTGATCGAGAGCTATGCCCACGTGCATCACATCGTCTCCAATGTCCGCGGCCAATTGCGGCCCGACGTGCTGCCCGGTGACGCCATCCGCGCGGTGTTTCCGGGCGGCACTATCACCGGATGCCCCAAGGTCCGTTGCATGGAGATCATCGATGAGCTCGAGCCGGCGCCGCGTGGCGCCTATACCGGATCCATGGGCTATCTGAATCGCGACGGGAGTCTGGACCTGAACATCCTGATCCGCACGCTCCAGGTGCGCGGCCGGACGGTTCGTTTCCGTGCCGGCGGCGGCATCGTCGCGGATTCCGATCCCGATGCGGAGCTGGAGGAAACCCGGGCCAAGGCCCGCGGCATGCGGCTGGCGCTGCAGGGGGAAGCCGCCTGATGTGGGTCGATGGTTTCGCCAGCGACAGCGTGCCCCTGTCCGATCGAGGGCTCAATTACGGGGACGGGTTGTTCGAGACCATGCGGATCGAGGACGGCGGCGTGCCCCTGCTCGAACGACATCTGTCGCGGCTGCGATCGGGTTGCGCAAGACT
>CBDTYJ010000435.1:0-2135 GCA_965364575.1 uncultured Gammaproteobacteria bacterium | reverse complement strand
CCAATTCCCAGAGCCTGCTGCTGGTGGGGGCGGTCGTCATGCTGCCGATCATCCTCGCCTATACCGGGTATGTGTACTGGGTATTCCGTGGCAAGGTCAGCGCCGATGCCGGTTACCAGCACTGAAGCCAGGGAGGGCCGGTCAACCGGTGCCGTACCCATCTGGCGGCGCCTGGGCTGGTTCGTGCTGATATGGGCGGGAAGCCTCGGCGTCTGGCTGCTGATCGCCTATGGCCTTCGCGGCCTGCTCCTCCCTTCCTGAACGGATGAGCCGGTCAGGCTGGCCACGACGCAATCCGAGTCGCCTGGCCGTCGTCCTGATTGGCGCCAGCCTGCTGGCCGCCTGCGGCAAGTCGGAACCGGGGTCCTCATCGGCGCTCGTCCACAATCCCGATGAAACGGCCGCGTTGCAGGCACCGGACACCGTGCTGCCGCTGCTGGATAACTGGAAAGGAGATCTGGACGGCATGCGTGAGCGGCGGCTGATCCGCGTGGCGGTGCCCAACAGCGGCTTCTTCTATTACATCCGGGACGGCAAGCAGTTCGGAACGGTCGCGGAGGCTATCCGCATCTTCGAGAGCTTCGTCAACAAGAAACTCGGCCTGAGAGGATCATCACGGATAAAGGTCATGGCAATCCCGCTGACCCGCGACCGGCTGTTGCCGGCGGTGACGGCCGGGGATGCCGATATCGCCGCGGGAGGCTTGACGGTCACCGAGAGCCGGAGGGCGGAAATCGCGTTCTCCCTCCCGATCGTCAAAGGAGTGCGGGAGCTCGTGGTCAGCGGCCCGGCGGCTGTGCCGCTGAGTGAACTGGAGGATCTGTCAGGACGCGAGGTCGTGGTCCGGGCCTCCAGTTCCTATTTCGAGAGCCTGCAGCTGGCTAACCGGCGGCTCCTGGAGACGGGCCTCGACCCGATCGTCGTCACCCCGGCGCACGAAGTTTTCGAAGCCGAAGACCTGCTGGAGCTGACCGCGGCGGGGGTCATCGGCATCACCGTCTGTGACGATTATGTGGCGGAATTCTGGCAGAAGATCTATCCGGATCTTCGCGTCCATCGGGAACTCGCCCTGCGCGAGGGCGGGGAACTGGCCTGGGCATTCCGTCAGGGCAGCCCGCAATTGGCCGAAGCGCTGAATGAATTCGTACGCCGTAACCGGATCGGCACCGAGACCGGCAACGTCATCCGCAACCGCTATCTGGCAAACCCGAAACGGATCGCAGGCGCGCTGCGCACAGACCGGATCAGCATGCTCGCCTCTAACGCCGAAGTGTTCAAAAAATACGGCAAGGCGTACGGGTTCGACTGGCTGCAGCTCGCGGCCCAGGCCTATCAGGAATCACGGCTGGACAACGATACCGTCAGCCACGCAGGCGCTGTCGGCGTGATGCAGGTGCTGCCGAGCACCGCGCGGGCCATGGGCGTGGATGACTTCCGTTCGCTGGATGGGAACGTCCGCGCCGGCGCCCGGTACATGCGGCAACTGGCAGACGAGTTCGAAGACGATCGGATCGATCCGATGGACCAGTGGTTGCTTGCGCTGGCGAGCTATAATGCCGGGGACACGCGGATCCGCAAGCTGCGGCGACGCGCGGCCGCCAACGGTCTTGACCCGGACATCTGGTTCGACAACGTGGAACGGGAAGTGCGCAAGAGCGTCGGCAGCGAGACCGTGAACTATGTGCGCCGCGTGATGCAGTATTACCTGGCCTACCGGCTGACTTTCGAGGGAGAGGCCCTGCGGCAGCAGGTTCTGGAGCGGGTCCGCGGCAGCAATAGCTGACGACCTCGGGACCCTCCGCGGATCTATCGGCCGCCGGGGCCGGGCTCCGGGTCCAGGCCGAGTTCCTGACATACCGCTTCGACCACCAGCCGGTCGTCGTCCAGTCCGATCAAGGATGTGGTGTCGCCTTCCGCGTCCTCCTCGAGGGCGAAGTAGAGTACCGCCGCCTGCACCACACGCCGATGATCTTCCTCCACCGGCGGCGCGATCGTATCGATAAGACGGTGACAGAGCGTGGCGATCCTGCCGGCCAGCGGTGCATCGATATAGTCGGACGCCCGGGATGCCGACTCGAGCCGGACCAGGTGCCTGGCGACCAGGCGGCGCAGCTCTTCCCGGGAGCGGCGCGGCT
>CBDTYJ010000434.1:0-2138 GCA_965364575.1 uncultured Gammaproteobacteria bacterium | reverse complement strand
GGCAAGCGGATCAACAGTGTCTTCGGTACCGGCATGCCGGCCCGGGCCAGCACCTGCAGGTGCAGGAGCTTGTCCTGGGCGAGCATCACGGCGCTTGCGTTATTGAGGCAATAGACGCCGAGATTCTCCAGTTGGCGCAGGGCGGCGAGGGAGAAATAATCGCTGGTGGAACCCATCCGCGGGATGACAAAATCCGGCAGCGGAACTTTTTCGCCATTGACGAAGACGCCGTCTTCTTTCTCCGAGTTGACCAGCAGCTCCAACTCGTCGGGGTTCACTACCTCCACCTGATAGGCATGCTCCGGCGCAGACTCCAGCAATCGATCGACCTCGTAGCGTTCCTGTTTGACGAGACTCGGATCCGGTCGCCACAAGATCCATCCCCGGCCGGCATATTTCATCGTCTCTCCTCCCTCGCAGCATTTATAGCAACCCGGATACGGGATCCCGGCTCAGACGTCCGCAATCCAGCCCCTCCATCCACGTCCCCGCCGCTCGCCGGATCAGGGCGCCGCGGTTTGATCGGTGTGTCCCCAGCCGAGTACGTTCCGCATGATCGACCATCTGGGCGCATCCGTACCCGCGTCCCGACCCAGCACCCACCGGTCGAACGCGAGGTCAACGATACCCGAGGACTGGGCCAGCGCGATCCAGCTATTGACGAAATTGAGCCAATCCGGCTGGCCCTGGGGCAAGCCGAAGGCTATCGGCAGACGAAACGACAGGTCGGTGGGGATAGCGATCGAAAAGCTCGGGTAAATCAGCGTCCACGCGCCGCCCGCCTCCGCGGACGTCAACAGGCCCTCGACTTCGGGCAGCTCTCCGCGGAGAAATGGCCGCGGCGTCTCCACCTCTATGACCTCAGCGCGAGGCAACCATTCGCTGATCGGGCCCTCGAACAAACGGGTCTTGGGGACGGCGACGGTCAGGTCAGAGAGCCCGCGCAGCTTGGCCAGGCTGCTGAATCGGCTACGGTCGTGGTCGCGGACCAGAAACCCGATCGTGTGGTGGCTGTAGGCATTCGAGTAGGCGGTCGTCTCTGCCCGCTCCGGGGTGATCGCCAGACCGCCGACGGCCAGATCGGCGGCCCCGCTGCGTAATGCGTTAGCGATATCGTCCCGGTCCAGGCGCATCACCTCGAGATCGACCTGCATATCGTCGGCCATCCGACGGATCAGCTCCATATCGAATCCCACCGTCTCGCCGAACTTGTTGCGATAGGCGAAGGGTAGCCGGTCCGCCGGGTAGGCGACCCGGAGACTCCCCCGTTCCCGGATCACGGCCAGACGGTCTCGAGCCTGATCAGAAGGACCCAGGATATCCGGCATCCGGGTCTCGTGATCGATTACCCGTACCTCAGGTCCGGGCACGCGCATGGATACGAACTGATCCTCGCCTTGATATTCATAGGGGATGAGCGTGGTCAGTAGAAAACCCAGCAGCCCCTGTGAGATGAAGATCATCGTCAGGCCGATCGCTCCGACCTGCAGCAGCTTTCGCCAGCTCAGGACGCCCAGTATGGCCGCAGCACCGAGGAGGCTGATGACGACTCCGTGCATCGCGGCCAGACCCGTGGCCAGCCGGCCGGTGATCACGCTGCCAAGCAGGTACAACTGAAAGAGATCTGCTGGCAGACGGAAAAGGTCGAGCAGGAACGGCAGGGCGACCGCCATCTGGCCAAAGGCGGACAACATCCCCATGAGCAGGAAACCCGGGTATTGATCCGACGCGAGAGGGGCGCCGGCATACCAGCCGGCGAACAGGATGAAGCCCAGCCCCAGCAGCGTGCCGACACTGGGGAAACTGTAGGCCGTCGGAACCAGAACGTCGATGGTGGAGCGGCTGTCTGCCTCGTCGAGGCCCCTTTCGCGCAACAGATCCTTGCATGCTTCGGCGATCATCGGCAGCACCACCAGTACGCTGCCGGTCGCAATCGCCGTGACCATGGCCGTGCGCGCCCGCCGCAACACGTCGCCGAAAGACAGTGGCGTGGCGCGCGCCACCAGCATCGGCAGGACGATGAAAGTGAACAGCAGCCATACCAGGAAATAGACCCAGAGATAGACCTGGAGCTTCTCCAGCGCTTCCGGCCGCATGGTGCCCGAGGCGCTCGCAGCGATCGCGAAGATACCGAAGGG
>CBDTYJ010000433.1:0-2146 GCA_965364575.1 uncultured Gammaproteobacteria bacterium | reverse complement strand
CGGCTGGACGGGTTTCGATGCCGGGCCATGGTCATGCCATCCCGGGCGGGACCGGCTTCCTGCCGCCGGCTGCGCGTGTGGCTGCGTTTCGATCCCGGCTCTGTCCATGGCTGACGCCGGGAACGGCTGCTAGAATCCGCCGGACCTGTCACAGGGTCGCCACGAAGCGGCTGATCGGACAGAACTTTCCACCAGCCAGTGGGTCTATCCCATTGGCGAACGGCATGCCGTACGGCCAAGGGGTTTGCCCGCATGGGCAAAAAAAACAGCGACCAGGCGCTGGTCGAACGAGTGCAAAAAGGAGACCGTTCGGCTTTTGACGTCCTGGTGTCGCGTTACCAGCACAAGGTGGTGAAGCTGGTCATGCGGTACGTGAGAGACCAGGCCGAGGCCCTGGACGTGACCCAGGAGGCCTTCCTCAAGGCCTACAGGGCCTTGCCGCGGTTCCGCGGAGACAGTGCTTTCTACACCTGGCTATACCGCATCACGATCAATACTGCGAAGAACCACCTGGTGGCCGCCCGGCGGCGGCCGCTGGACTACAACCTGGATCTGCAGGATTCGGATCAGTACGAATTGCATGGCCGGCTCAAGGATATTGACACTCCGGAGCGGGTTCTGTTGTCAGAGGAAATAAGAGAAGCGGTAAATCAGGCGATCGAATCGCTGCCCGAGGACCTGAGGACCGCGATCATGTTGAGAGAATTAGAGGGCATGAGTTACGAGGAGATCGCCACCACCATGGAGTGCCCGGTGGGGACGGTGCGATCACGGATATTCAGGGCGCGGGACGCCATCGACAAGCGAGTCAGACCGCTGGTGGAAGGGGAATGAGTATGAGCAGGATTACCGAAGAGCAGTTGTCCGTCTGGCTGGACGACGAGTTGGAGGAGCGCGAGAGCGAGATGCTGGTACGGCGGATGAGCTCCCATCCGGAGCTGCGGCGCACGGCGGCTCGCTATCTTCTGATCGGCGATGCCGCGCGCGGAGAACTCGCCACCGATGACCCCCTCGAGGTGACCAAGCGCCTCAGCGATGCGCTGGACCGGGAATCGCCCCGGGTGGCCGCGGCACCGGTCCCAGCGTTGTCAGGCTGGCATCGACCCCTGGCGGGCGCGGCGGTCGCCGCCAGCGTGGCCGTCGTCGCGATCCTCGGGCTGAGGTCGAACGGTGTCGAGCCGACGCCCGATGCGCCGATCGCTGCCGAGACCTCGCCAGTGCCTGAATACACGGTGCCGGTGCCCCTGTCCCGGCGCGCCGGTTCCCCGGACCGCCTCAGTGCTTACTATCTGAACCACAGCCAGTACGCCACCAGCCTCAGCCGTCAGGGCTCACTGGCGCGCATGATCAGCGCGCCGGCCGAAAATACGGCGGTCACCGAAGAAGACCCTGCGGAAGACACGACGGAGCGTGACGCGGACAAGTAATGACTCACGCCCGTTTGCCCATGATTGGAGTCGTCCTGCTGCTTTGGGCGGGGACGGCCGCTATCGCCGATGATCAGGCCCGGGATCTGCTGCAGCGGATGGACCATGCGGTGGGGTCGCTGAATTACGAGGGCACGTTCGTCCATGTGGTCGACGGCAAGGTGGAGACCATGCACGTGGTCCATCGAGTCGAAGACGGAAAAGTGACCGAACGCCTGGTGACCCTGGACGGTCCGAGCCGCGAGATAATCCGCGACGAACAGGAAGTCACCTGCATCTTCGCAGACCAGAAGTCTGTGATGGTGGAGCGGCGCAGGGGCGACAGTCCGCTGCGGGCAGCCCTGCCGCGGTATTCGGACGGGCTCGAAACCCACTACGAATTCGTCCGTCTTCGGGACGGCATGCGCCTGGGCCGGAAGGCGCTCAGCTTCGAAATCCGGCCCCGGGACCGGTACCGGTACGGGTATCGCCTGTGGATGGACGAGGCCAGCGGCATGCTACTCAAGGCCCAACTGATCGATATCTACCGGAATGTGGCCGAGCAACTCATGTTCGTCAGCATCGATCTGCCCGAAGCCATCGATGCCGACATGGTCGAACCCACCATCGCCACCGAGGACTTCACCTGGTACGTGCAGAGGGAACCCGGCCCGGCGCCGGTCAGCGCGGCCGGCGGCGGCTGGCGGGCGGCGAATTTGCCGCCTGGCTTCGAACTGACG
>CBDTYJ010000432.1:0-2154 GCA_965364575.1 uncultured Gammaproteobacteria bacterium | reverse complement strand
GATTCAGTCTCCCCGATCGTGACAGGCCGTCAAAGACGCCCGTCGGATTCGTTGGCGGGCAGCACGTACTTCACGTCGTACAGCACGTGCTCGGATTTGCCGAAACTCCGGATGGCATCCGTACCCAGCTCCCGGAACTGGCGATGTCCGACCGCCAGGATGATCGCGTCGTAGCTGCCGGCCTCGGGCGAGGCCACTACGTCCAGCCCGTATTCGTGCCTCGCCTCTTCGCGATCCACCCAGGGATCGTGCACGTCCACCCGGGCGCCCAGCCGCTCCAGCTCCTCGATCACGTCCACCACCCGCGTATTGCGCAGATCCGGGCAGTCTTCCTTGAACGTCAGGCCCAGCATCAGGATCCGGCTGCCGGCCACGTGGATCCGTTTCTTCATCATCAACCGCGTGACCTGCTCGGCCACGTATAGCCCCATGTTGTCGTTGATCCGCCGGCCGGCCAGGATCATCTCCGGGTGATAGCCGATCTCCTGGCTCTTGTGGGTCAGATAATACGGATCCACGCCGATGCAGTGGCCGCCCACCAGCCCGGGACGGAAGGGCAGGAAGTTCCATTTGGTGCCGGCGGCCACCAGCACCTCCTCGGTATCGATGCCCATGCGGTTGAAGATCAGCGCCAGCTCATTGATCAGCGCGATGTTGACGTCCCGCTGGGTGTTCTCGATCACCTTGGCCGCTTCGGCGACCCGGATCGAAGAGGCCTTGTGGGTGCCGGCTTTCACGATCCTCGCATACAGCGCGTCCACGAGTTCGGCCGCCTCCGGCGTCGAACCGGCGGTGACCTTGACGATGGTCTCCAGACGATGCTCCTTGTCCCCGGGGTTGATCCGCTCCGGGCTGTAGCCGGCGTAGAAGTCCTCGTTGAAGCGGAGGCCGGAGACCTGCTCCAGGATGGGTACGCAGACTTCCTCGGTGGCGCCCGGGTAGACCGTCGACTCGTAGATCACCACGTCACCCCGGCCCAGCACCTGCCCGACGGTGCGGCTGGCCGATTCCAGGGGCGTGAGGTCCGGGCGCTTGGCGCTGTCGATGGGTGTCGGCACCGTGACCACGAAGATGTTACAGCTCTGCAGGTCTTCCAGCTCGCAGGTGTATTCCAGCTTGACCGCCGCCGCGAGCTCTTCGGGGGTCGTCTCCAGGGTGCTGTCGGCGCCTCCGCGCAGTTCCTCCACGCGCTCGGGCTTGATGTCGAAGCCGACGGTGTGGAGCGTGCGTCCGAAGCTGACGGCCAGGGGCAGCCCCACGTAGCCCAGCCCGATGACGCCGACCCGGGCCTGATCGAGTTTCAGCATGTGTGCTTTATCCGGATTTTGGGAAGGAAGACTCGCGGCACCGGGCTCGACCGGGCCGTATCGAAAGTAAAATCGAAGTCTAAGGGATTTCCCATTCCGTCTCCATGACGAAAGTCCCAATCCCGGGGATGCCGACACCGTGACGGGGTGCGGGCCCGGCCGCGTGACCTGCCCGCTCCTTCTGCTAGTATTGCCGCTCGGGCAGAAAGCGGATAACAAGGAGGGCGGCCGCCCGTGCGCCATCACCTGAGCCTCGCCGTGATCCTGATGGCCGTCTGGCTGCTGTTCTCCGGCCATTTCGATCCGTTCTTTATCACGCTCGGCGCGATCTCCGTGCTGCTGGCCGTGGGGATCGGCTACCGCATGGAGGTAGTGGATCAGGAAGGCCACCCGGTGCGGATCACCACACGGGCCTTGATTTTTTTCCCCTGGCTCTTCTGGGAGATCATCAAGTCCAATATCGACGTGGCCAAGGTCATCCTCTCGCCGTCGATCTTCCTCCAGCCCCAGGTCTTCACCACCACGGCCCGGCAGCAGACCGCGGTCGGCCGGACCATCTACGCCAATTCCATCACGTTGACTCCCGGCACGGTCACTATCGACGTGCGAGGCAACGAGTTCGAGGTCCATGCCCTGACCCAGAAATCGGCCGACGGCGTCAAGACCGGTCAGATGGACAGGCTGGTCTGCCGGATGGAGGGCATGCGCTGATGTTCACTGCTGCCGCCGTCGCTATCCTTATCACCATGGTGCTGGCCGTCACCCGCGCCATCCTCGGCCCGACGGTGTACGACCGGATCGTGGCGGTGAACATGTTCGGCACCAAGACCGTGCTGATCATCGCCGT
>CBDTYJ010000431.1:0-2157 GCA_965364575.1 uncultured Gammaproteobacteria bacterium | reverse complement strand
GAATATGCGTCGAACGGATTCTCCTATTCGAAGGATTATTACGAGCTGCTGCTCGGGCGGCTGGCGCCGGGAGGGCTGGTGGCCCAGTGGGTACCGGCGACGCTGCCGCCGCGCCAGTACCGGATGATCCTCAACACATTCGCCCGGAGTTTCCCCCATGTACAGCTCTGGAATTTTCTGCCGGCCCATCGGCTCGGCCCGTTCAATTCCGTCCTGATCGGGTCTGCGGAACCGGTGGAGATCGACCTGGCCGCGATCGATCGCCGCTTCGCCCGGGACCGGGAGGCTTTCGAGAGCCTGGCCCCCTATGGTCTGACCTCCGCCGAGGCGCTGGTGCCGCACTTCGTGGCCGACGAGCGCACGATCCGCGACGCGGTCGCCGACGCCCTGACCAACAGCCTCGACCACCCGTACTACGAGTTCTACCATCCCTGGGACTACGCCAGGGACCGGGTCGACAAGGTGATCGCCAACCAGGCCTTTATCCTCGGGATGAAGCGAGCGGCTTATCCGGCGTTCTTCGCCAGCATCTCATCGGGCTCGGCCGATCCCGAGCGTCTCCGGCAGACCTTCGCCGCCGAGTTCCGCTATCTGGAGGTATTCCAGCAGTTTCTCCGCGGCATTCCCCTGGCGGAGACTTACCGGCTGTTCGACGGCGCCCTGGCCGAAGCGCCGTGGAACGACAGCCTCCGGGCCAGGATCTACGCCCAGTATGATTACTTCGCCAGGACACAACCCAACCCGGTGGGCCGGTCGGACATGCGGCGGCGCGCCGACGCCCTCTATGACAAAGTCCGGCTCAGGGGCGCGCCGGGCGATGGCCCACCTTGAGGGCTGGCGATCAGCGGGTCAGGCAGATGCAGTGGAATCGGGTCGGCGGCGGTGATCGTCGATACCCATGCGACGGCATCATCGATCTCATCGCCCAGGCGGGCCGCCGTGGCCTCGATCTCGGATCTGTAATCCGCGCTGTCGAAGACCCGTTCGCCGTCCTTGGCGTGTTTGTCCAGGATGCCGGACGATAGCTGATGATCGATCTGCGCCGTCGTCAGCCCGATGCCGAAGAAACTGCCGAGCGCCTCCAGCACCTCGCGCGGGCGGGCGAAGAAGACTTCGGCATCGAGCGAGCGCACCCGACCGGGATAGTTTTCCAGCAGAGACAGATAGGGATACATCAGGCCGATCCAGACATATGCGGCGCAACGGGCGTCGGTCAGGCTGCGGGGATCGACTGAAGCGAGCTTGCCGGCGGCCTTCAGGTCCAGACTGGCCCGCTCCAGCATGCCCCTTGCATAGGCCCGGCGCTGCTCGTCCCTCAGAATGGCCGTCAGGAAACGCGGCAGCCGGTGATAGAGCAGTAGCACCCTCGAGTCTTCGTGATAGTCGAGCAGATCGGGACAGAGGTTGATGCAGGTATCGGTCAGCTTGATGACCGGCCTCTCCCGCTCGGAGTAGGTGCGCGTGAGCAGGGCCAGCTGGAGCTCCAGCAGCGAGGGGTCGGTGAATGCGGCCTCGAGCCCGGGCTGGATCCGCCGGGCAAAACTCAGGCGATGGATGACGTGGGGCTCTCTGAAGGGGAGACAGACGCCGGGCACATCGAGACAGCGGGAGAGCAGGGTCGATCCGCACAGCGCGGTGTGAGCGATAAAGCCCGCCGGCCGCCGGGGCGGTCTGTCCTCGCGGAACTGTCTCGCGATCGCGTCGACGTGCAATACGCAGGGGCGTTCCCTGGCCGGCACCGTGCGGTGATCGAGGAACGCCGATCGGGAATAAGCCTCCCGATCCATCCAGTAGCAGAACGCCAGGTTCTTTTTGAAATCGATATCCGCGACGTAAAGATCGGGCGTCCTGAACAAACCCGACAGGATTTCCGGCGGCAGCTTGTTGCCTTCTGTCACACTGGGCCCGATCTTTCGTCGTATGGATGGAGACGGCAGGCGCCTTCCCCTCGCCCGGCGTCCGATGAAGTCAGCTACCTACCGAAAGCCAGTCAAATTCCTCGCGGGTGGACGGGCCCGCGGCCGCGCCCGTTCGCTCCAGGGCTTCCCGGCCCCAGCCCACGAGTATGCCGTTTCTCAGCACCACCGGAGTGAGAAACCAGTCCGGCACGTTCCCCTCGGGATACTGCGTGTCCCAGTAACCCATGCCCATGCCGTT
>CBDTYJ010000430.1:0-2159 GCA_965364575.1 uncultured Gammaproteobacteria bacterium | reverse complement strand
CCGCGGCCGACCCTGCGCCGTCTGCCGCACAAGCCCGGCGTCTACCGATTCCTGGATGCCTCGGGAAAAGTGCTTTACGTCGGTAAGGCGCGGGACCTGCGCAAACGCGTCAGCAGTTATTTCCGTGCCGGCATACCGGGCGGAAAGACCGGTCTGCTGGTTCAGCAGATCGGCGCCATCGAGGTCTCCGTCACCGGCAGCGAGGGCGAGGCGCTGATCCTCGAGAACAATCTCATCAAGGCCCACCGGCCGCGCTTCAACGTGCTGCTGCGGGATGACAAGAGCTATCCCTTTATCCGCATGTCATCGGAACATGAGTACCCGCGATTGTCGTTCTATCGCGGCAGCCAACGCATACCCGGACGCCTGTTCGGTCCCTATCCTTCAGCCGGAGCGGTTCGAGAGACGCTGAATCTGCTTCAGAAGCTTTTCCGGCTGCGTTCCTGCGAAGACAGCTTCTTCGCCCATCGCAGCCGACCGTGCCTGCAGTATCAGATCCAGCGCTGTTCCGGACCCTGTGTCGGCCTGATCGGAAGTGAAGATTACGCCCGCGACGTGCAGCACGCGGTCCGCTTCCTCGAGGGCCGCAGCGGTGAGGTGATCGACGAACTGGTCGGACGCATGGAAGACGCATCGGCGCGTCTCGCCTTCGAAGAGGCCGCCCGTTACCGGGATCAGATCGGTCGCCTCAAGAGCGTGCAACAACAATTCGCCGGCGCCCAGCGGGATCGCGGCGACATCGACGTGCTGGCGGTGGCGGAGCAGGGCGGTCTGTTCTGCGTGGCGGTAATGTTCGTACGCGGCGGCCGCAACCTGGGCAGCCGTACGTGGCTGCCCCGGACCGCACCCGGCACCGACGCCGAGGAGGTGCTCGGCGCCTTCATCACCCAGTACTACGACAGCCGGCCGATACCCAGGGAGATCCTGGTCGACCGGCCGGTCGCCGATGCCGAACTGATCGAGACGGCGTTCAGCCAGCGGATGGAGCGCCGGGTGCGACTCCGTGACCGGGTCCGGGGGGAACGGGCGCGCTGGCTGGAACTGGCCGCCGAGAACGCCAGTCATGGTCTCGCCCTCCATGTCGCCAGCCAGGCCGGCATGCAGGCGCAGCTGGAAGCGCTGCAGGAGGCGCTCGGGCTGGCCGAGGTGCCGGGCAGGATCGAGTGTTTCGATATCAGCCACACCCAGGGCGAAGCCACCGTGGCGTCCTGCGTGGTGTTCGGCGCCGAGGGCGCGGTCAAATCCGACTATCGACGCTTCAATATCGCCGGCGTGACCGCCGGTGACGACTACGCGGCCATCTCCCAGGCCCTGTCGCGACGCTATACCCGGATCAAGCGTGGCGAAGCGGCACTGCCGGACCTGCTGATGGTGGACGGAGGCAAGGGCCAGCTGGCCGAGGCCATGCGGGTGCTGGACGAACTCCAGATCGAAGGGCTGGACGTGGTCGCCGTGGCCAAGGGCCGCAGCCGCAGGCCGGGCCAGGAACAGCTGTTCTTGGCAGGCAGAAAACGGGCCCTTATACTGCCGCCCAGCTCTCCTGCGCTACGCCTGATCCAGCAAATCCGGGATGAAGCACACCGCTTTGCGATCGCCGGCCATCGTCATCAGCGGGGCCGTGCACGTCAGCGGTCGCTGCTGGAAGACGTTCAGGGTCTGGGGCAGAAACGGCGCAGCGCACTGTTAAAGGAGTTCGGCGGGTTACAGGGTGTGACCGCCGCCAGCCTCGAGGACCTGTGCCGGGTCCGGGGTATCAGCCGCACCCTTGCGCAGCGCATCTACGACACCTTGCACCCGGCGGATTGACCAGCCTTGAAAATTGCCCTCAACCTGCCGAACAGCCTGACCTTTTTCCGGATCGTCCTGATCCCGGCCTTTGTCATCGTTTTCTACATCCCCTGGGAATGGGCGCGACCGGCCTCGGCGCTGATCTTTTCCCTCGCCGGCATCACTGACTGGCTGGATGGCTACTTCGCCCGCAAGCTCGGCCAGACCTCACCCTTCGGCGCCTTCCTCGATCCCGTGGCGGACAAGCTGATGGTGGCCACCGCGCTGGTCCTGATCGTGCAGACCGATCCCAGACTGCTGGTCGCTCTGTCGGCGGCGGTGATCATCGGCCGCGAGATCGCCATCTCGGCCCTGCGCGAGCTGATGTCCGA
>CBDTYJ010000429.1:0-2166 GCA_965364575.1 uncultured Gammaproteobacteria bacterium | reverse complement strand
CAAGGTTGGCGATCCATCGGCCGTTCATCGGCGGTTGACCTGGCCGCGGTCGCGGTACGCGACCGTCTCTGATCTAATCCCGCTCGCGGACAGACGCGGTGGCGGGCTGGCTCAGCGGCGGAATACGACAATGGGTTCGTCCTTGTAGCGGGTCTCCACCCAGCGCTCGAAGCCGCATTTCTCGGCGACGCGGATAGAAGCCAGGTTGTCCGGGTCGATAATGCAGACATTTTCACGAGTACCGAAATGCCCTGCGCCCCATGCAAGCGCAGCTTCCAGGGCCTCGGTGGCGTAACCGCGGCCGTGCGACCAGGGTGCCAGCACCCACCCGCTCTCGGGCATGCCATCCAGAGAGGGATCGATGTCGCGGCGGAATTCGCTGAATCCGACCTCACCCACGAAGCGGCCGGTCGCCTTCTCCTCCACCACCCAGTAGCCGAAACCCATCAGCGCCCAGTGCCCTACATAACGCAGCAGCCGGGACCAGCATTCCTCGCGGGTGAACGGCCGGCCGCCGATATATCGGGTCACCGTCGGATCGCCCCACATGACGGCGCTGGACTGCAGGTCCTGCAGCCGGGGCCCGCGCATCGATAACCGCGGCGTGGTCAGCACCGGGACTGCATCGGCGAATTCATGTCTGCGAGTCAAGGACCACCTCGCACCCGGATGCTCAAAGCCACTGGACAGGGACCTTAGGCGAAAGCCCAATCGGGGTCCAGCGCAGAGTTATCATCCTCCCGGCCTGATCAACGCGCTAGTATCGCCGCAGGGGGTGGAAACTCCCGGTCCGCCACAAGGTCGGAACAAGACTGGTCTTTCGACAGGACAGACTCGATCCATGCCCCGGATTCGCCTCCTCGCATTGAGTACTCTGATCTGTACCAGCGCCCATGCGGAACTGCGCTACGACTGGGCCGACGATTTCAGCCCGCCGGAGCAGGCCAGACTGGTCGACTGGATCGAACGCACGGCGGCCGGTCTCGAATCCCTGAGCGGTCCGCTGCCCTTCGATATTCGCGTGCGGTTCCAGCGCAGTAACGATGACCAGGAGCCGGTCCCTTGGGCCAACACGGTCCGTAGCCCGGGCCAGGGTGTGCGTTTCGTCGTCAACCCGGTTTTCCCGCTGGACGGCCTCCTGGCAGACTGGACCGCACCCCATGAGCTCAGTCATCTCCTGATCCCCTATCTGGGCCGCCGCCACGCCTGGTTCGCGGAGGGTTTCGCCAGCTACATGCAGTACCAGGTCATGTACCACATGGGGATCCTGGACTGGCGCGGAGTCGTCGACCGCTACCGCAGGCAGATGACAAAAGCGGCCGGGCGCTACGATCTCCCGGCCCTTGCCTTCGCCGACGCCGCGCCCAGACTCCGATCCGCCGGCGACTACCCGACCATGTACTGGGGGGGCGCAATGCTGTTCCTGCGTGTCGACAGCCGGCTGCGTCAGGAAAGAGATACGAGCCTGGGCCGGGTGATCGGTGAATACGTGACCTGCTGCCGGATGCGGACCCGCGACCTGGCGGGCCTGATCGGGAGCCTGGACCGGGTTTCCGGCACCTCGGTGTTCAGCGACGAATACGATCGCTTCATCGGTCAACCGGGACTCCCGGCCTTCGAGCCAGCGCTGGCGGTGCTCGACGGATACGGGACGGCCGGGAGCGATGAGTCCCCTTCGGCGGGCGCTGCGGTGCAATAGCCCGGTCCGGCAACGTTCTTGCCGGTGATGGGCCCAATATATTCTGCTGAGGTGGCTGCCGGTCGGGTACACTCAGCCTCGGCCCGGGTTACCGGTGATCGCATGAGCGGGAGTCTCGCGTGCGGTTCGCGCGGCGCCCCTGGGCACGACACCACTCAACAGGGGGAGACAACGATGAAGAAAATACTGTTTGTCGCGCTTGCACTGCTGCCTTTGACGACGATCGCCGACCATCTGGATGTCATCCAGTTGGAACTCAAGGACGGCTGCTCGTTGCAGAAATATCTGCAGATCAAGGACGACTTCAATCAGCAGTGGGGCATGAAGAACGGCTATAAGGCAGAGGTCATTTCGCCAATCCAGAGTCACGACCTGGAGACGCTCTTCTGGGTCGGCAGGAGCGCCGATGCCGCCGCTTACGGCAAAGCCTGGGACACCTGGCGGGACGAGTTGACCGATCCGGATTC
>CBDTYJ010000428.1:0-2168 GCA_965364575.1 uncultured Gammaproteobacteria bacterium | reverse complement strand
GACGTGCTGGATCCGGCGCTGCTGCGCCCCGGCCGCTTCGATCGTCAGGTCGTCGTGCCGTTGCCGGACGTGCGCGGCCGCGAGCAGATCCTGCGGGTACACATGAAGAAAGTGCCGATCGCCGACGACGTGCGTCCCTCCGTCATCGCCCGCGGCACGCCGGGCTTCTCGGGCGCCGATCTGGCCAATCTGGTCAACGAGTCGGCGCTGTTCGCGGCGCGCGCGAACCGCCGTCTGGTCGGCATGGAGGAATTCGAGAAGGCCAAGGACAAGATCATGATGGGTTCCGAGCGGCGCTCCATGGTCATGAGCGACGACGAGAAGAAGCTCACTGCCTTCCACGAGGCCGGGCACGCGATCGTCGGGCTCTCGGTGCCGGACCACGATCCGGTCTACAAAGTCAGCATCATCCCCAGGGGCCGCGCCCTGGGAATCACGATGTTCCTGCCTGAGGAAGACCGGTACAGCCACAGCAAACAGCGGCTGCAGAGTCAGATCTCCAGTCTTTTCGGCGGCCGTATCGCCGAGGAACTGGTGTTCGGCCCGGACGCGGTGACCACCGGCGCCTCCAACGACATCGAGCGGGCGACCGACATCGCGCGCAACATGGTGACGCGCTGGGGCCTGTCCGAGCGCCTCGGTCCGCTCGCTTACAGCGAGGAGGAAGGCGAGGTATTCCTCGGCCGCTCGGTGACCCAGCACAAGCAGATGTCGGACGTCACGGCCCATGCTATCGACGAGGAAATCCGCTCCCTGGTGGATACCTGTTACCAGCGGGCCGAGAACATCCTCAAGGAGAAGTTCGACAAGCTCGAGACCATGGCCGAGGCACTGATCCGCTACGAGACCATCGACGAGGATCAGATCAGGGACATCATGGAAGGCCGCGATCCGCGTCCGCCCAGCGACTGGGACGATGACGGCTCGGCGATGGCGGAGGCGGGCAAGCCCGAGACCGGTGAGAAGGAAGCCGGAGGCTCCGACGGCAAGATCGGCGGGCCAGCCAGCCAGCATTGATAGTCCGGGATCCCTGATCGAACCGGCGCCATGGGCGCCGGTTTTTTTTGTATGATCCGCCCACCTCGAGCCTGCGGGAACCCGGTCATGCTTCTGCAATTGCCCGACGCCGTGCTGACTCTGGACCGGCCGGTGACAATGGGGATCCTCAATGTCACGCCGGATTCCTTTTCAGACGGCGGCCGGTTTGTCGATGCCCGGGCCGCCGTGGCCAGAGCTCGGGAAATGGTGGACGAGGGAGCGGCCATCATCGACGTGGGCGGTGAATCGACACGGCCCGGAGCAGCGCCTGTTTCAGCGGCGGAGGAGATCCGCCGGGTAGTCCCGGTGATCGAAGCGCTGTCCGGCACCGTGCCCGCGGTGATCTCCGTGGACACCAGCAAACCCGAGGTGATGGCGGCCGCGACCGCGGCGGGGGCGGGGATGATCAACGACGTCAATGCCTTGCGGGCCCCGGGCGCGCTGGAGACGGCCGCGGCCAGCCGCGCCGCCGTGTGTCTGATGCATATGCAGGGAGAGCCCCGCACCATGCAAAGCGACCCGCGCTACGGTGACGTGGTGGAAGAGGTACTCGGATTCCTGGCCGAGCGGATCCGCTGCTGCACCGGCGCGGGAATCGACCGCCGTCGGATCGCGGCGGATCCTGGATTCGGATTTGGCAAGAGCCTGGCGCATAATCTGCGTCTGATGCGGCATCTGGGGCGCTTCTCGGTCCTGGAAACGGCGCTGCTGGTGGGCGTATCGCGCAAATCCATGATCGGCGCGGTACTCGACCGCCCGGTGGATCAGCGCCTGGCGGGCAGCCTGGCGCTGGCCGTGTTGGCGGCTGGCCGGGGCGCCAATATCCTGCGCGTCCACGACGTGGGCGCGACGGTGGATGCTCTGCGAATGATGGCGGCGGTCGAAGATGCGGATGCGACCGACCCGGAGGCATGAGATGAAGAAATATTTCGGCACTGACGGGGTCCGCGGCCACGTCGGACAGGAACCCATGACTGTGGATTTCGCCCTGCGCCTGGCGAGCGCGGCGGCCCGGGTACTGGCGCCCGAGGGTGGCTCCGTATTGATCGGTAAAGACACCCGGCTCTCGGGCTACATGTTCGAGTCGGCGCTGGAAGCCGGTTTTGTCGCGGCGGGTGTGACGGTGCTGC
>CBDTYJ010000427.1:0-2169 GCA_965364575.1 uncultured Gammaproteobacteria bacterium | reverse complement strand
ATGACCAGTACGCCGGCCCGGCGCAGCGCCAGCGACCACTCCGGCCAGGTCGGCAATGCCCAGCTGGCTCCGGGACGGGGCTCGGGGGCCACCACCAGATAGATCAGGGCGATGGACAACAGCAGCCAGCGGATACGCCGCAGGGCCTTTGACAGCCGTTCCAGCTGCTCGCGACCGCCGCGGGCGACCAGCAATACCAGCACCGTCAGGATGGCCAGTTGACCGGCCAGGCTGTAGCGGAAAAGCGAGGCACCGAGCGCCAGCAGCAATACCAGCCGGAGCACGGGATGGAGCTTCATCCGAAACCGGGACGGGCGTCAGCGGCGTTTTTGATCGGTGGCCTCAACCGAGGCCATCGAGCAGGTCCTTCGCCTCGCTCTTCTGCCCCTCGTCGCCCTCTTCCAGCACTTCATCGAGGATGCTGCGGGCCCCGTCGGGGTCACCCATGTCGATGTAGGCCCGCGCGAGATCCAGTTTGGTGCCCACTTCGCTGAGCGTCACGTCCGGACTCTCGATCCGGGGCATCTCGCGGGTCGCCTCCGCTTCCTCGTCCCCGGCCAGCACGTCCTTGCGCGGTGCCACGCGGGTCTCCTCCTCGTCACCGAAGATATCCGCGATCAGCGTGTCGGCATCGGGCGAATCGCCGGCCATTGGCATCTCTGCGGTCTTCTCCAGATCCCGCCCCAGGGCTGCGGTGATATCTTCCAGGTCGAGGTCCGACTCCTCGGGCTCCTCCAGCGCCTCGACCTCGGCCGTATCCTCCTCGGAATCCACCTCCAGGGCCTTCATGATCGAGGTGCCCCCCGTCTGCTGCTCGCCGGCCTCGTCGAGCTGGGGCATCTCCTGGGTCACCTCGTCGAGATTCCGCTCCTCGAGCTCCTCTACGCTGTAGGCGCCGGACACGTCATTGGCCATGTCCTCGGCCTTCTCCAGCATCTCGGTGATGCCGGTGTCGTCATCCTCGTCGACGCTGGCTTTCTCCAGCACTTCCGTATCACCGCTTTCGTCATCCAGGACGCCGGTGTCGCTGTGCTCTTCCCGTTCCAGTATTTCGGTATCGCTGCCGCTGACGTCGGCGAAGCGCTGATCGTCGTCTTTGACGATGATCTCGGTGATCCCTGTGCCTTCGATGTCCATATCGTCCGGCCCGCGGGTGCTCTCCTCCAGGTCCTCGAGATTGACGTCCAGACCGAGATCCTCGATCTCCAGCTCGGCCGTTGCCTCCGGCATGACCTCCCGCTCCTGAGTCGCGTCCCAGGGGGTGGGAGCGGGCATTTCGCCGGTCGCGGCCAGATCGAAATCCAGCGCGTCGGAGTCCCCGGTTCCGGGTGACTCGGCCTCTCCGCCGAGGTCAAGATCCAGATCGCTGCCGCTGCCGGCCAGATCGATATCGGATTTGCCTTCGCTGTCTTCCGTCAGCGCGACGTCGACCGCGGCGTGCCCTCCGCCCTCTTCCGAGAACAGATCCTGGTCCGGCGCGATCTGCCGCCCCATGATGGCGACGCGACTCCACTCACTGGCTTCGGCGGAACCGAGTTCGTGCAAGGCCTGGGCCTCGGTGACGAATTCGTCGCCCTTGCCCCAGACGAACAGGATGTCGAGCATCTTCAGGCGAAGATCGACGCGATCGGGCTCACGGCCGATGGCCTTGCGGATCAGGTCGGAAGCCTGATCGTAGAGGCCATAAGCCATGTGGAAATCGGCCTCGGCCAGCGGATCGGACTGTTGCAGATTGATGCCGGTCGCGCCGGCGATCGTGTCCTCGAAAGGATATTGATAATCCGTCCCGGTCGGCTCATCGGGCGGCGGCGGCGGTGCTGCCTCCGGCTCTGGTTCCGGTTGCGGTTTCGGCGCAATCTCCTCGTCCGCAGGGGGCGCCGGCTCGGGGGGAGCGGTCTGTTCGAAATCCAGACCGGCGGCTCCTGCACCCGCGGCCGCCAGTGCGGCCGAGCCGGGATGGGTCTGTTCCTCCACCAGGATCGCCGGAGAGGTCTCCGCGTGCGAAACCGGCTCCGGCTTGACGGGTTCGGGCTCCGGCTCGGCCTCCCAGGCTTCGAAAGCCTCCTCGGCTGCTGATTCCTGGCGCTTCTTCCAGATCAGGAACAGGGCGGCGAGCAACACCGCGAATCCGGCGATCCAGACCCACATGGAAGAGAAAAGGCCACCGCT
>CBDTYJ010000426.1:0-2172 GCA_965364575.1 uncultured Gammaproteobacteria bacterium | reverse complement strand
TGATCATCTACGGCCGCTCCGACGCCGTGCTCAACCCGGGCGGCGTGCGCATCGGTACGGCCGAGATCTACCGCCAGGTGGAGAAACACGAGGAAGTTATCGAGAGCCTCGCCATCGGCCAGGACTGGAAAGGCGATGTCCGGGTGGTCCTGTTCGTGGTGCTTCGGAACGGCGTCGAGCTGACCGACGAGTTACAGCAGTCGATCCGTGACACCATCCGCCAGAACACCACCCCGCGTCATGTGCCGGCCAAGATCGTCGCGGTGACCGACATCCCGCGCACCATCAGCGGCAAGATCGTCGAACTGGCCGTGCGCGACGTGGTCCACGGCCGGCCGGTCAAGAACACCGACGCCCTGGCCAACCCCGAGGCGCTGGACCAATACCGGGACCGGCCCGAGCTGGCCGGCGACTGAATATGGATGCCGATGCCAACATCGGACCCATGGCCCACTACCGGGCCGAACTCAAGCGCTGCAACTTCACCGACGATGCCGGCCAGGCCGCGGTGGCCCGCAAACTGGAAGACCTCTACCAGCGGCTGACCGACTCCGGACGCCCGCGCAACAGGAGTCTGCGGTCCCTGTTCCGCAAGTCCGCTGCCGAACCGGAGACCGGGCTCTACATCTGGGGCGACACCGGCCGCGGCAAGACCTGGCTGGTGGATCTGTTCTACGAGACCCTGCCCTTCCCGGACAAGATGCGGCGCCATTTCCATCGCTTCATGGCCGAGGTCCACGCACAGCTCGAAGACGTGGGCGAACAAACCGATCCGCTGGAGACCGTGGCCGCGGAGATTGCCGAGACCACCCGGGTCATCTGCTTCGACGAGTTCTATGTCTCGGATATCGCCGATGCCATGATCCTGGGCACCCTGTTCGAGGGCCTGTTCCGTCGTGGCGTGACCCTGGTGGCCACCTCCAATATCCCGCCGGAGGAGCTCTACAAGGACGGTCTCCAGCGCGCCCGCTTCCTGCCGGCGATCGAATTGATCGAAAAGTACACCGAGACCCTGCACATGGACGGCGAGGACGATTACCGGCTCCGCGCCCTGGAGAAGGCCGAGATCTATCACACGCCGCTGGGGCCCGGCGCCCGCCAAAGCCTCACCCACAGCTTCGAGCAGATCGCCCCGGACGTGAGCTGGCGCAAGGACGAGCTGACCGTCTCCGGGCGCGTGATCCCCACCATCCGCCGCGCGGATGGTGTCGCGTGGTTCGACTTCGCCTACATCTGCGACGGCCCGCGCAGCCAGCTCGACTACATCGAGATCGCCCGGAGCTTCCACAGCGTGCTGATCTCCAACGTGCCCCGCTTCACCGAAGTGCTGGAGAACCAGGCCCGGCGCTTCATCGCCCTGGTGGACGAGTTCTACGACCGCAATGTGAAACTCATCCTCTCCGCCGCCGTGCCCCTGGACCAACTCTACGCCGGCGAGGCCCTGGACTTCGAGTTCCGCCGCACCCGCAGCCGGCTGGAGGAGATGCAGTCCCACGACTATCTGGCCCGGCCGCATCTGCCATGAGCGAGACCCCCACGCCGAATCCCTGGCGCCGCCGCGGGCTGATCCTGCTCGAAGTGGTGCTGTTCGTCGCCATCGTTTACTCAATCTACGCCTGGCGGACCCGGGACCTGCTGCCCGCCGAAGCGGCGATGCAGGCCCCGGCTTTCGAACTACAGGATCTCGACGGCAAGACCTGGCGGCTGGAGGACTTTCAGGGCAAACCCACCGTGCTCTATTTCTTTGCGCCCTGGTGCACGGTCTGTGCGGCGAGTGCCCATCAGTTGCGGTGGTTCCATGACTGGTTCGGGGATGAGGTAAACCTGGTCATGATCGGGCTGGATTATGCTCAGGAGGGGGAAGTGGCAGGATTTCGGCAAGACCACGATATCGAGAGCCTGGTGTTGGTCGGCACGCCGGAGACAGGCCGGGCGTACCGCGTGCCCGGCTATCCGACTTACTACGTGCTGGATGGAGAGGGCCGGATCCGCAAGAAGGACTTCGGGGTCAGTACAGTGGCTGGGTTGTGGTGGCGGACTCGGGCGACCGCCTGGTGACAGGCCCCAAACTTCGCTCTGGACGCCCGCCCTCCTAGGGCGGGGCAGAGGTTCGAATCTCCCAAGGGCGCGCCACACTTTTAAGGATTCAAGCGGCATTCGCATTTCGGCGAC
>CBDTYJ010000425.1:0-2172 GCA_965364575.1 uncultured Gammaproteobacteria bacterium | reverse complement strand
GACGGGGGCGCGTCCAGGTAGGCGTCGATGGACAGGAAGTACCGTTCGCCTTCGTGATGCACGTCGGCGCTGAGGATATCGGCGCTTCCGGCCGCCGAGACTGCCAGGCCGATGACGCCGGCGGCGAGCGGCGCGACCACGGCCTTGGACCAGGGTCGCGGGGGGATCACGTCCGTTTCACCGCGATCTCGGGCGGTACTTCGCGTCCCGACGCCAGCGCCTCGAGACGCCGCGCGGCGCGCAGACCGCGCCGGTGCAGCATGGCTTCGACCACGACCGGGCCGATCACCGGCGGGATCCAGAAGTCGGGCTCCATCTCCAGTTCGTAAAGCACGCGGCAGCCGTCGCCATCGGGGATCACGGTCCAGACGGCGCGGCCGAAATCCAGATCACTGCGGTCCGGGTCGATGATCACGATCATCTCCCTTGGCGGGTCGACCAGCAGCTCCTCCACCATCTCCACCTCGCGGCAGAAGAACAGCACGCAGCCCTTGACCTTCAAATAAACCAGACCGCGACCGTCCTCGATGGGTTCCAGCACGCGGCCCTCCTCGAAGATGCTGGAGAGACGGGGAAGGCCCGGATAGTCCGCCAGCACGTCGTAGACGCCATCCGCCGGCGCGTCGATCCGGATCTCGGAGACGAGCCGGTAACGCCCGCCGCCCTCGCGGGTGAATTCCAGCTCCAGGAACTCCGCCGCGCCGGCGCCGCTGAACCACAGGCCCAGCAGCAGCGCCGCCAGGGTACGGCTCATCCGCCGAAGAGCTTCTTCAGCTTCTTCTCGGCTTCTTCCTTGAGCTGTTCCTCGGGGCTCTTGGGCTCTTCCTCGGGCACCGGTTCGCCTTCGGCCGGAGCCGCCTGGTCACCGGTGGGCGCCGGCTCGCCGCCGAGGCCGAGCTGGTCGCGGATCAGGGACTTGACCTTGTCGCCGATCAGGGCGCCCACGTCGGCTTTCACGGACGGGTCGTCGAGGCTGCCGGTGATGCTGATGGGCACCGATTTGCCCGCTGCCTTGCCGAGACCCAGCTCGGCGGACTTCTGACCCGTCGGGACCGCGGCCAGCAGGTCGTAGTCGATGGTCTGCTCGACCAGGTTGACCTGCCCCTTGCCGGTCACGTCCATGGCGATCAGATCCGCCGTGAGGTCGTTGTTGTTCATCACGCCGTTGGTAATCGTGGCGGTCCCGCGCATGAAATCGAAGGGTGTGTCCTCCGAGGTCTTCGGCGGCGGCGCCTGGCGATCCAGCAGCGCCAGCGCGGACTGGACCGCATGGGTGATGTTGATGCCGCGGATCTTGCCGTCGTCGACACCGAACTTCATGGTGCCGTCCAGGTCGGCGATCATCTGGGAAGAGGTCTGGCCGGTCGTATTCAGATCCATGGAGAAATTCGCCACGCCGACCAGTTTTTCCACCTCCGCCAGGTCGTTGAGCAGGGGCGATACCTGCACGCCGGCGAGGGATTGTTTCAGGGTCAGCGCCGGGACGTCGGCGCTGCCATCCAGCACCACCCGCCCCTGGACGCTGCCGTCATAGAGATTGGACTGCAGCGGATCGAGGATGAGTTTGCCATCGCGGATCACCGCCCTGGCCTTGATCCCGGTCAGGGTCAGACCGGAAACCTTGACCTGGCCGATATCCAGGCTGGCATCCACATCCTTGCCGCGCAGATCGGCGCTGTTGATCTGGGCGTCCCCGGTCTCGGCCGGTGGCGGCGCCTCGTCTTCCGTCGCCGGCGGCAGATAACGATCCAGGTCGATGGCATCTATCTGCAGCGTGGCGCGAGCCACCTGGGGCGTGCCCTCGGCGAGGGAGGCCTGGCCGCTCAGGGCCGTGTCATCCAGCCGCGCCTTGAAATTGTTGAGGGAGAACTTTTTGCCGGCCATGGCGAAATCACCGGACACGGCGGCCCGGGTCAACACGTCCGGATCGGCGGTCACCGGCTCTTCCAGAGCCAGGGTCTTGAGCAGCTTGCGCGGCGAGAACTCCGCCACTTCCAGCCGGCCGCTGATCTCGGGCGCGTCGATGATCTTCGAGCCCTTCGCCTGCAGCGAGAGATCCATGCCAGCGATGGATACCCGCATGCCGTCGAGCACCAGCGTCTGGGCCTCCCGGTCTACCTGCAGCGCATCCGCCGACAACTCGGCGCTCTGGCTGCCACCCGGCAGCTCCTC
>CBDTYJ010000424.1:0-2183 GCA_965364575.1 uncultured Gammaproteobacteria bacterium | reverse complement strand
CCAGGATTCCCATCACGGCCAGCGGCATCAGGAACGCGGCGAACTGCGTCTCGTGGCCCAGCAGGTTCTGCTGGAAAACGACGAAGTCGAAACGCATAAGCACATAGAGAGAGACTTTGGTGGCGCAGGCGGCGAGGAACACCGTCACCGCGTGCGGGGCATATTTGTAGGCGTTGGGCAGCCAGACATGCAGAGGGAATACCGCGGCCTTCAGGCCGAGCCCCACGGTGATGAAACCCGCGGCGACCAGGATCGGGCGGAGGTCCACCACGTCCTGGATGCGCACCTGTATGTCGCTCAGGTTCAGAGTGCCCGTCATCATGTAGACGAGACCGACGCCGATCAGATAGAAAGTCGCGCCGATCGTGCCCATGATCAGGTACTTGAATACGGCGGGCATCGCGCGACGATCCGGTCCGCCGGCGATCAGGATGTAGCTGGCCAGGGAGGATATCTCCATGAACACGAAGATGTTGAACGCGTCCGCCGAGACCAGGATGCCCGACATGCCGGCCAGGGCCAGCAGCCAGGCCGACAGGAAAAGCGGTTGGCGTCCGGCCTCGATCTGCTGTTCCAGGCTGGCCTTTCCGGCCAACAGCGCGAACGTGGACGCGCCCGTCAGGATCAGCAGCAGCAGCGCCCCGAAACTGCCGACGCTGAGCTCGATGCCGTAAGGCGCAGCCCAGGCCCCGAGCTCATAGCGCTGGTCCTCGCCCGCCAGCGCACCCGCAGTGAGCGTCACGGAGATCAGGAACGCCATCAGGCTCGTCGCGGCCGCGGCGGTCCAGGCCAGGCCACGCGGTCGCAGCATCGTCACCAGGGGCGCGATCAGCAGCGGCACCACGACCTGTAGCGCCGGCAGGTGCGCGTTAAGCGTGGTCACCGCCGGTCGATCTCCTGGATATCCTTCTCGTCGATGGTGTCGTAATCCTCCTTGATGCGCACGACGATGCCGAGACCCAGGGCCGTGGTCGAGATACCGACGACGATGGCGGTGAGAATCAACACTTGCGGCAGCGGATTCGAGAAGACCGCGTCGGTGACCCCTTTTTGCAGGATCGGTGCCGTACCTCCGCTGACTTTGCCCATCGTGATGTACAACAGGAACACGGCGGCCTGGAACAGCGACAAACCCATCAGCTTCTTGATCAGGTTGGTCCTCGCTACCACGGCGTAGAAACCGATCATCAGCAGGACGGCGAACACCCAGTAGTTGTACAGACCGAGCAGGGTCATCGGATGCGATACCGGGCGGCGAACGCGTGGAATATGCTCAGCAGAACTCCGCTCACGGTCATACCGACGCCGGCCTCAATGAGGATGATGCCGAGCTTCTGTCCCGCGATCGGATCCTGGCTCAGTACCGAGTAGTCCAGGAAGTTGGAACCCATGAGCATGCCTGCCACGCCCACGGCGCCGTAGAGCAGGGCGCCGCCGACCATGAGAACGTTCAGCGCCCGTCGTGGCAGGGCATCGAGTGCCCGTTGCTGACCCTCGATCAGAGCATACAGGATGAAACCGGCGGCGATGAGGGCGCCGGCCTGGAAGCCGCCCCCCGGTCCGTATTCGCCGTGGAACTGGACGTACAAGCCGAACAGCAGGATGAAGGGAACCAGCAGCCGGCCGACGACCCCGAGCAGCAGCTCGTCCCGCAGTCCGGGCTGCTCGCCGATGGATTCCGGATGTCGGCGGTCGCGGGACCGAGGCCGTCGGGTCGAGAGCAGAAACAGGACGCCGATACCGGCCGTAAAGACCACGAACACCTCGCCCAGGGTGTCATAACCGCGGAAGCTGCCCAGTACCGCGGTGACGACATTGGGAATGTCCACGTTTCGCGCCGTCTCCTGCAGATACCAGGGCCCGATGTGCTGCTGCACCGGCGCAGCCGGATCACCGAAGCGCGGCTTGTCGAAGGTCGCATAGACGACGACCATGGCGGCGCTGGCGACCACCAGCAGGGACAGCCAGCGGCGGCCCGGGCGCTTGCGCTCGTGCTCCGAAGTAAGCGCGAGCGCGCCGAGGAACAGCACGGTGGAGATGCCCGCACCTACCGCCGCTTCGGTCAACGCCACGTCGGCGGCGTCGAGCAGGAAGAAGTTGATCGCCAGCAACAGGCTGAAGATCCCGAGCAGCATCACTGCCACGACCAGATTCCTCGTCTGCACCACCGCCAGCGCGGTGAT
>CBDTYJ010000423.1:0-2184 GCA_965364575.1 uncultured Gammaproteobacteria bacterium | reverse complement strand
GCTGGTGGAGGAGCACGGCGCCGACAAGCGCGCCGGGATACGGCGTGGTCTCGACCAGGTGGCAGGTTTCTGGCGCGCGGACGATGGCGACCGGGAGGTGTTCGAGCGCTTCGTGAGAGTCAATTATGCCGGCGAACCAGCCACCCGGGACGCCATGTTCGAGCGCTTCGAATATCTGCTGGAGAGTTTCGACGGCAACGTCAACGAGATCGTGCTGGCCATGCGCCGGCAGACGGATCTGGAGCTGGGCCCGATCCTGCCGTTCGACCGGGTCGCAGCCGGCTACAGCCCCGGCTCCCATTTCAACGAAGACTGGTTCGCCAACAAGCTGGCGTTCACGGTCTTGCTCAATTTCCCGCTGACGACTCTGGAGCAGCGGCTGTCCGAAGGCGAGGGCTGGACCCGGCGTCAATGGGCCGAGACCAGGCTGGCGGACCGTTTTGCCCGTCGTGTTCCGGCCGAGGTAAGCAAGGCCGTCGCCGCGGCTGACACCCGGGCCGACCAGTACATCGCCGACTACAACATCTGGATGCATCACCTGCTGGATGATCAGGGCCGGCGCCTGTTTCCGGCGAAGATGAAGCTCCTGTCTCACTGGAATCTGCGCGACCAGATCAAGGCCGACTACAGCGAAGCCGACGGCCTGCGGAGGCAGCGGATGACACAGCGCGTGATGGAGCGGATCGTCGACCAGACAATTCCCCAGGTCGTGATCGACAACCCGACCGTTGATTGGAACCCCTATTCCAACGCGGTCAGCCCGGCTGGGGTCACCGATTCAGACCGGGGTCCGGAGCCGGGACAGATCGTCAGCGATGCATCGGAACCCGATACCCGTTACGCGGTACTGCTGGAACAATTCCATGCGATGCAGCAGCTGGACCGGTACTCACCCACGGCGCCGACCCATATCGACCGCAGGTTCAATGAGGACCGGGAGATACCCGAGCAGCGGGTCGAGGCGATGCTGGAGCAGATCCTGTCCTCACCGATGTTCGCCGAAGTGGCGGCACTTATCTCCAGCCGTCTCGGCCGGCCGCTGGAGCCCTTCGATATCTGGTACAACGGATTCAAGCCGCGCGGCACCTACAGCGAAGCGGAGCTGGACGCCATCACCCGGCAGCGTTATCCGGATGCCGGGGCCTACGAAGCGGATATGCCCAGAATGCTGACGGACCTGGGCTTCAGCCCGGAGCAGGCGGGCGAGTTCGCGTCGAAGATCGTGGTCGAGCCGGCGCGGGGATCCGGTCATGCCTGGGGTGCGGCCATGCGCGGCGCCAACTCCCGCCTGCGTACCCGGGTCGGTCCCGAGGGCATGGATTACAAGGGCTACAACATTGCGGTCCACGAGATGGGCCACAACGTCGAGCAGACGATTTCGCTCTACGAGATCGATTATTTTTCGCTGCAGGGCGTCCCCAATACGGCCTTCACCGAGGCCCTGGCTTTCGTCTTCCAGGCCCGGGATCTCGAGCTGCTCGGGCTCGCGGAACCTGACGCCATGAGCCAGGCGCTGCAGGTGCTGGATGATTTCTGGGGCGCCGCCGAGATCGGCGCCGTGGCACTGGTCGACATGCGGGTCTGGCACTGGATGTATGACCATCCCCAGGCGGCGCCGGCGGAGCTCCGGCAAGCGACGCTGGCTATCGCCCGGGAGGTTTGGAATGAGTTTTTCGCGCCGGTGTTCGGCCAGCGTGACGTGATCCTGCTGGGCATCTATTCACACATGATCCACAGCCGGCTGTATCTGCCCGACTACCCGATCGGGGCCATGATCGCGCTGCAGATCGAAGAACAGGTAGAACGGGCCGGGGACCTGGGCGGCGAATTCGAGCGCATGTCCCGGATCGGCCGTCTGAGCCCGGATCTGTGGATGGAGCAGGCCAGCGGTGCGCCGGTCGGGCCCGAGGCGATGCTGGCGGCCGCCGCCCGGGCCCTCG
Organism: uncultured Gammaproteobacteria bacterium; assembly: GCA_965364575.1. GTDB lineage: Bacteria > Pseudomonadota > Gammaproteobacteria > Steroidobacterales > XN24 > CAMYOC01. The sequence goes on along the minus strand of CBDTYJ010000423.1, from coordinate 244 downwards.
AACAGGTGCAGGGTTCGGCGTCGGCGTCAGCGCGGGCAGACGAGTCGATGTCGATTCATTGAGGCGTGACTGACATGGAGGTGGAAGCATGGGATTGCTGATTCTCGGGGTGGCCCTGTGGGCCGCGGTACACCTGTTCCCGGCGATGGCACCGGCGCGGCGTTCGGCGCTGAGCGAGCGGCTGGGTCAACGCTACCGGGGCCTGTTCTCACTGCTGATTCTGATCTCTCTGGCGCTGATCGTT
>CBDTYJ010000422.1:0-2185 GCA_965364575.1 uncultured Gammaproteobacteria bacterium | reverse complement strand
CTGCAGACATGGAATTCGTGACCAGGCAGGTCGCCTCGGCTTTCTCCAGGATCCGGTGGGCCTTCTGCTCGTCGGTGTCCGGTGGCACCTGCAGGGTGGCGTTCACGGTGAACTCGGTAAACCGCATCGCGCCGTCGACCCGTTCGAGCTTGCCTTCCGCGTTACACTCGACCGATGTCCATGGAAGTCTGGATGCTCTGGCGATGGCCCGGAAGCTCAGGATAAAGCAATCGGCGACGGCGGCCACCAGCAGCGTTTCCGGGGACCACTGGCCGCCGGGGCCGCCGAACTCGACCGGTGGGCCGGAAACGATCGCCTCGACGCCATCAGCCAGGAGGTGAACGTCTCCCTCTGGCTCGCCCCTTGCCGCGACGCGGTAGTGATGAGGAAGGTCTTGCATGGCAGGTCTCCGGTGTCTGGATCCGGCCGGGTTGTCCCTGAGCCGTCGTTAGATTAGAACAAGCTAATGATTATATCCGGCTTCCCGCAGTCCGTCCCCGATGATGTGCCGCGCCTGTTCTGGAAAAGACAAAAAACAGACCCGTCACCTTTTTGTCCAAGCGCCTCGGAGTCCCGACAGGGCTTCTTTGACAAGATCGGGGTCGCTGTCCGTCCGTGTTTCTGTCTGGCACCGCTCGCTTCCCGGGCGATGGCGTTCCAGTTGCCCGTGTGGGACAGCGGGTCCCGTTAGTCTGCTGTCTGACCCCCTCGCTCCGGCGGCTTGTCCGTCGCCTTGCGCCGCTTAGGCGGATAAGCCGTCAATCTGAAAAGACCGGCCGCCGTGGCCCAGCGCCCGTCGTAGTCGTACGTGCCGGCAATCGAGCCCGGTCTGACCAACAGCGTCAGTGTGAGATTGTGATCGTTTACCCTCGCCCTCCATCGCTCCCGGCCTGTCGTCTTCACCGGTCCTTCGAGCCTGACTTCATACGTCAGGCGCTTTGGCACAAAGAACAGGGCCGGGATACGAGGAAACGGCTGCCGGTAGATAAAGGCGAGCTCATCGTCTTCGAGCCGCTCCAGCTTGAGCGGATAGATGCCCTCGTCTGGATAGGGCTTGCCGGTAGCATTGAAAATTGAACTCCCGGTGACCTTGAACCACAGCTCGTACTCGCCTTCGCCCACGGGTTTGAGCAAGGCATCGAGCCGGCCGCGATCCGATGATTCGCTGCTCGCCCACATGCCTGCCAGCGGCGTATTGACCGGCAAATGCAGATCCGCAGCGACGGCATTTCCGCCGAATAGTCCGAAGCTGGCGACGATCGCTGCTATCCGGAAAATGTATGTGGAGAGTTTCATCTTGCGCAGGTCCGGAATATCAGAAGAACCTACGCGCTGGCAAACCTGAGCGAGCTGCCGTCACTGCCGTATGTTGGCCTGCGGATTCGGGGTCAGAAGAAATTTTCGCAAAGATTCTTACTCTGACCCTGAATTGGGGTCTCGCCTCACAACTGCCCCAGGAACTCATCCATCGTCGTCTCCCACAACCCCGGATCATTGATCAGGAAGTGTCCATTGCGCCCCGGCGCCCGCATAATCTCCTCAAACGTCCCCATGCCGCCGGCCCCGGAATACGCATCGAAGTTGGTGCGGCTGTAGGGCAGGCTGTAGAACGAGTCATTCGCGCCGTACAGCCACAACGTCGGCCCCGGAAACCCGGCGCCCTCTTCAAACAAGACCCGGTTCACTACCCGGTAATCCCCGCAACCTTCGCCCAGCCACCCGCCGACGAAGTTGATCGCGCCCCGATACACATCGGGTCGCCGGGCCACGTGGGCCACGGACAGGATGCCGCCACGGGAGGTGCCGCCCACCAGCAGGCGGGTGGTGTCCACGTCGGCGCGGTTGCGTAGCCAGTCGGTGATGGCGTCCAGGTCGTCCAGGGCGTGGTCGGCGCCGCCCAGGGCCAGGTCCGCCTGGCAGGAATACCCGCTGCGGTCCGGGTTGAAGCCCTCGTCGTAGAGTCCGTCCGAGCTGCCCCGGCCGCGGCGCTGGGGGAAGGCGACCATCCAGCCACGTTCGACGAAGAACTGGGCCACCGTCTTGCTGACGAAGGTCAGGCCGAACAGGGACGGATCAGAGCCGTTGCCGGTGGAGCCGTGATGGAACACCAGGGTCGGGTAGCGGGTGCCCGGATCCTCAGCGCCCACCGTCAGCGGTTTGAATACCACCACCTCGAGGCTCACCG
>CBDTYJ010000421.1:0-2186 GCA_965364575.1 uncultured Gammaproteobacteria bacterium | reverse complement strand
AGAAACCACGCCAAGATGTCATGCCCGGACGTGATCCACGGCTGTCCGGTTTAATCGCAGCCGTCAAACAAGACCGGCGAAAGGCAAACGCGCCGGCCATCTGACGGGGTGTAAAACCTTGGAATCCCTTTCTTTCTGATAGGGGTCGGGAAGGGCTGTAGCCCTCCCCGCCCTCCGAACCGCACGTGCGGTTTTCCCGCATACGGCTCTCCAGTCGGCGGTTTCCTCATCGGGGGTGTCTCGCGTCGTGCCAGGCGGTCTGAAGGGCGAACAGCCCGGCCTGTGCGAAGAAGGCGTTGGGCCAGCGTTGATGGTCAGCGTAGCAGGCTCCGAAGCCGGGCCGTTTTCGCTGTTTGCGCAGCACGGCGCGGAGCCGTCTTCGGACGAACTTGTCCAGACGCACGAAGGTGTTGGGATGGGCGTGCTTGAAGTAGCCGAACCAGCCTCTGAGCACCGGGTTGAGATCGGCGATGATGCGCGCGAGGCTTTGCCCCCGCGTCCGTCGCGTCCTCTTGCGGATGCTGTCCTTGAGGCGGGTGAGGCTCTTCTTGCGGACAAAGCGATGTCCCGCCTCGAACCGGTAGCCGAGGAAGTCGAAGCCTTGCCCCTTCTGCCGGCAGTCGCCGAGATGCGTTTTGTCCGGGTGCAGACGCAGGCCGTTCGCTGCCACCCATTGGCGGATCTCCGCCAGGGCGGCCTCGGCCGCTTCGCGGCTTGGACAGAGCACCACGAAGTCGTCCGCATACCGCACCATCCGGTGGCCCCGGGCCGCCAGGCACTGGTCGAGGGGGGCGAGGTAGATGTTGGCCAGCAGCGGGCTGATCACCGCGCCTTGCGGCGTGCCCCCCGTCGGCGTCCATCGTTCCAGGCCCCGCAGGACCTCCTGGGCGAGCCAGCCGCGGATCAGCTCGAGGACGCGACCATCGCTGATCCGTTCCTCGACACGTTCCATCAGCCGCTCGTGCGGGATGCTGTCGAAATAGCTCTCGAGGTCGGCGTCGACCACGAAGGCATGACCCTCCTTGATCAGGCCGTCGACCTCTCTGAGCGCATCGCGGCAACCGCACCCCGGCCGGAAGCCGTAGCTGCTCGGATGGAACGCCGCCTCGAAGATCGGTTCGATCACGAGCTTCGCCGCCGTCTGCACGATGCGGTCCTTGACCGCCGGGATGCCCAGCGGCCTTGTCCTGCCATCGCCCTTCGGGATCTCCACCCGCTTGACCGGCTGCGGGCGGTAGCGGCCGTCCCGCAGCGCCGTCGCCAGCTCGGCCAGATAGACCTCCGACCGCGCCGCGAACCGTTCGACGCTTTGCCCATCCACGCCGGCGGCGCCCTTGTTGGCCCGGACCTTCGCCCAGGCCGCCGTCAGCGTTGCCGGCGCCCACACCTTGTCCATCAAACTGTACCAACGTCCTCCTTTGACGCCGTTGTCCAGCGCCGACACCATGCGCTCCGTCCACACCGAGGCTTCCACCCAAGACCAGTCTCGCGACCTCTTGCCGGCTTCTGCACCGCGTTTAGCCGTCCCGGCACTGCCGGTGCTCTCTTGCCTAGGTCCGGTCATCGCGCATCCACCTTCCTGCCCCCCTTCCCTCGGCCCGGCTTTGCTCCCCGCGCCTCTCGCGGCCCGAACCGTCGTCCCGGCCGCTGCGGTACTATGAGGGCTCTGACTCCTGGCGCGCCCGCCCGGCCCGCCAGGTCTCTCCGCTTACCCCGCTTTGCCTTCCGGGCATCCCGCCCCCAACCACACGATGCGCCCGGACGTCGCTTTCACCGTCACCTCAGCACGTCCGGTCGGACCCCTAAAGGCCCAGGCTTCGCCATCAATGAGCAGGCTCGCCGCAACACCCCGCCGAATCGGGTTCGTCATCCTACGGGCTGCCCTTTCGCCTCGGGTTGCTCCCCACCCCGCCTCGCGGCGACGCAGTTACCTTCGGCTACATGTGTGGTGACTTCACATGACAAGGACTCCCACCTCGTTGACAAAGCGTTCTCACGGACGCACTCATTGCCGGGCGTGACCCGGCAATCCAGGTTTGGAGCAACACGCTGGATTCGCGGATCAAGTCCGCGAATGACCATGGGAGGTGATTTTTCCGTTGTGCCAGAGACTTAGCCTTCGTGCCTCAAAATTAAACCGGACAGCCGTGGATCACGTCCGGGCATGACATCTTGGCGTGGTTTCT
>CBDTYJ010000420.1:0-2199 GCA_965364575.1 uncultured Gammaproteobacteria bacterium | reverse complement strand
TGATCGTCGGCACCGTGGTCGGCACGACCGCGAAGGTGGCGGTGGAGACCGCCAAGGTCCCGGTCAAGGCCACCGGCGCGGTGGTGGATGCGGTCACCGACGACGATGAGGACGAGAAGAAGGACTAGGTCGACGGCCTGTCCTCCCGTCCGATGAATGTCAGGCTATCCCCGACCCGGCTGCTCGAGGGCGTAAAAGTGCTGGCCCGCCGGGATCCGTGCCTGGCGGATATCTCCTCACGCCATGGGCCGCCCCCAATGTGGGAACGCGCCCGGGGTTTCCCGACCCTGGTGCATATCATCCTCGAACAACAGGTCTCCCTGGCCTCCGCCAGGGCCGCATTTGCGCGGCTGGCGAAGGCCGCCGACCCCCTGACGCCGGAGAACTTCGAGAAGCTGTCCGACCCGCAACTAAGACAGATCGGATTCAGCAGACAGAAGACCCGTTACGGTCGTGCCCTCGCCCGGGCCGTCCGCGATGGCAGCCTGGACCTGGAAGGCCTGGATCGTCTCGATGATCCGGACGCCCGGACGGAGCTGATGAAGGTCACCGGCATCGGCGCCTGGACCGCCGATATCTATCTGTTGATGGCGCTGGGCCGGCCCGACGTCTGGCCGCGGGGGGATCTGGCACTGGAGCTGGCGATCCAGCGGGTCAAGGGGCTCGCCAGTCGGCCGACCCGGGACGAGACGCTCGCCATCAGCGAACCCTGGCGGCCGTGGCGCGCGGTGGCGGCGCGACTGTTGTGGCACTTCTATCTGAGCGAAGGCCGGTCGGCCGCGCCCAGGGCGAAGACCGGCGCCGCTTGAGACGCAGGTTCTTTCCGCAGAGTGCTCCGGCCGGCCGATCCGGCAAACTCCGACGGTCGCATCAAAAGAGAAGGCCAGAGCCCGCCCGCCCGGATCCGGGGCGACCGGGACTCTGACCCCACTTGTTACGTCAGAACGTGTACTGCGCGCTCAGCATCAGCTGCAGAGAATCCGGATCGGTGCCGGGGCCGTCGGTCTCGCTGCTGAAGCTCGCCAGCTCCGCGCCGAACAGGATCGGGTTCGCGCCGGCGACGGTGCTCTTCAGTTTCCACTGGACGCCGCCGAAGAACGCGTAGGTATCGTCGATTTCACCGTTATTGGTTTCATCCACGGTCTCCAGCGCCCCGCCGATCCACCAGTTCCAGTCGGTACCGGAGTAGACGAACTGGCCCCAGGCGGATACCGCTTCCTGCTCTTCTTCGTTGACGGGATTGACCCTGGCCCGGCTGAGGAACACGCCGAGATTCTCCCCGGTGGCGATTTCGCCCTTGAACGAGATCTGCGGGGTGACCGGTATCATCGCATCGAGGCTAAGACCCCAGACGTCGGCATCGGTGGTCGGCACCGTGGTCTCGTCCTTGCCGTACGTGCCCGAGAGTCCGAACTTCATGCCGGAGATGTCGTAGCCCGCGCGACCCTCGAGCAGCGGCGAGTCCACGTCCGAGGTGCCGCCACCGGTGCTGGGATCGTTGATGCTGGCGGCAAAATTCCAGGCCTCGCCCTGGTAGGTATAGCGCGCCTGAGCCCGGCGGAATCCCAGATTACCGGTCTGCCACAGATAACCGTTGGTCATCAGCGTGGTGGGACCGAGCGGCGAGAATACGTCCCAGTGCTGGCCGAAGAGCCAAGTCGAAGTGCCGTTCGACAACGTGAATGCGGCCAGCCGGGTACGCAGATCCATCTGGTTGTTCGAACCGCCGTCGAACAGGTCGATCTCGAACACGCCGCCGACCTTGTAGCCGTATTCCATCTGGGGTCCGGCCCACTTGAGACCGAAGCGGCTGTGCATGGCAGTCAGGTTGGTGCCTTCATCCCCGCTCTCGACGGCGAACCGGGGGGCGACCTTGCTGTTCATGTCGTCGTCCTGATAGGTGGCGTCGAACTTCAGCCAGCCGTACAGGCTCAGGTCGTTGTTGGTACCGCTTACGAGAGGAATATCGGCCTGCGCGAGGCTGCTGAAGGCCAGGGCCAGCGCCAGGAATATCGGTGTACGCATCTTATTCACCACGCCATCCTCCTTTCCGGGATACGGATGTGAGTCAGGAATCTGTGTCTGACAGAGGGAAGTCGGAGCGCAGTATAGGTGATAGTGTCGTCTTTTTGCCATATTCTCGACTGACTCCTGGCGCAATGGTCCAGTGAAAGCATGCATATCAGGTGCTTGGATTAA
>CBDTYJ010000419.1:0-2200 GCA_965364575.1 uncultured Gammaproteobacteria bacterium | reverse complement strand
CCTTGCGGACATCGTCCTCGTCGATGCGCCGGATCTTCATGATCGGCCCGACCCGGGCCTGCCACGTTGTACGGACGAATCTCTTTTCAGTCGTCGGCGGCCAGGACCTGGGCGATATCCACGCTCCATCGCCCCAGCGCGCGGCTCATGGCCGCCGCCATGGCGCCGAAATCCCGCGCCGGCGCGGGCTCCCGGTATTCCTGCACGTAGACCTGGGAGTCGCCGTCCTCATCCCGGACCTGGAGCAGCCAGCGGACTTTAAGCACGACCTCGCCGGTGGGCCCGGCCTCGAATGCGACGATCTCGCCCATCACCCGCCGGTCCGGCCGGAATGCCGCCGGCCAGGGGAACGGCGCCACCCGGTTCGAGTCGCTGAGCGCGACGATATTCTCCATCAGCACGTCCAGCACCCGCCCCTGCACCGGCTGGGCCCAGCGGTCGAAATCGTGGATGACCAGCCGGTTGCCCTCCCCCCGGGTCGCCATCTGGGGTCGATCCAGATAGTCCGGCGTGTTGATGGGACCGACCCCGACCCATGCGTCTCCGAGCTTGATCGAGCCGGCCGCCCCGATCGGAACGGGATCGAGCATGTAGAAACGCGCCGGCGGCGAGGCAGAGGCGCAGGCGGTCAGGACGATCGGCAACAGGGCCACCAGGATCAGGGTTTTCCATCCGCGTCTCATTGTTCGCCTCCTGATGCTTTGCCTTTCAGGAACGCCTCCGGATGCCGTTCCAGGTAGTCGGCGAGGATCCGGACCGCCCGGGCCGCAGCGGCCACCTCTTCCATTACGTTGATGGTCCTGACGCGCAGGTCTGAATCCTCGTCCAGCGAGGCCTGGACCGAATTCAGTACCTCTCCGGCATCACCGAGGATCCCACCCAATTCGTTGGAAGCGGTCTTCAGGCTGGCCACGAGCGACACGATCTCGCCGTCGGCATCGTCAGCCAGCTTTCTCACGCTGCGCATGGCGGCATCCGCATTATCCAGCGCGCGCCGGAGACTCGTCACTGAAGCGGACAGATCCGGCGAATTGATCAGCCGGTCGGCGCCGGCCAGAGCATTGCTCAGGTCCTCCGAAGTTACGAGCTTGTTGACATTCTCGAGCAGGCTCATGACTTTGGGCACCAGCTCCTCCAGGTTGGCTTCCTGCATCCGATTGGCCATGTCCTGGAAGAAGTCCCGCAACCGTTCCGAGTCCGAGGGAACGGTCGGGAACTCCGGGAAATTCTTGTAGCCACCGCGCAGGACGACTTCTGAATCCGGGAAGAAATCCAGGTTCACGGCCAGCTGGCCGGTGACCATGCTGCGCATCTCCAGCTGGGCCCGGAGACCGCGCTCGATCAACACGTCGCTGTCGTCTATGTCATCGTCCTGCCCGGTCTCGTACCGCTCACCGACCAGCGAAAGACGGTCCAGCTCCATCTCGAAGATGACCGGTATGCTCAGGTCGCTGGTATCCGTGTCGTAGACGATGTCGATACCCAGGACCGTGCCCAGCCGCACGCCGCGGAAGGTCACGGGCGCGCCTATCTCGAGGCCTTTCAGCGATCCCTCGAAGAACGCCACGTAGGTCTCGGTGGTGCGGAAGAACTTGCCGCCGCCGAAGAAGAACAGACCAGCCAGCGCGAGTGCTACCGCCCCCAGCACGAATCCGCCGACAATGGCCGGGTTCGCCTTCTTGCTCATGGCTACGCCTCCCCCTCGGTCTTCGATGTCAGATTCATGCCGGCTGGCCCCCGCCCTCGACCTTCAATTCACCACGCAACAGGAAATTCCGGACCACCGGATTCGGGCTCGAATCGCGCAGCACTTTCGGGTCGCCGGTTGCGATCATGGTCTTGGTGTCCGGATCGAGGAATACGCAATCGTCGGCGATGGTGAAGATGCTGGCCAGCTCGTGGGTGACGACGATGATGGTCGTACCCAATGCATCCCGCAACTCGAGGATCAGCTCATCCAGCAGCCGGGCGCTGATCGGGTCCAGCCCTGCTGATGGCTCGTCGAAGAACAGCACGTTCGGATCCAGCGACAAGGCCCGCGCCAGACCGGCCCGCTTCTTCATGCCGCCGCTGATCTCGTTCGGGTAGTAATCTTCGAATCCCTTGAGACCGACCAGAGACAGCTTCAGGGCAGCGTTCTCACGGATCTCCGCGGCACTCATGTCGGTATAAAGCTGCATCGGCAGACCGATGTTCTCGG
>CBDTYJ010000418.1:0-2201 GCA_965364575.1 uncultured Gammaproteobacteria bacterium | reverse complement strand
GCGGATCCCGGATTCGCCATGGCGGCCCTGCCCGTCACCGCGGACCATCTGCGCGCCGAGGGCCTGGGCGAGGCCTTTATCGATTACATGCGCCGATGGGAGGGCTTCGTCGCCGGGGACGCGACGGACCAGACGGGCGGCTGATCGGGAGAAAGACGCTGCCGGAGGTGCCTTTATGCCTTGAACGGCCTTCCGCCCGGCCTGGACCCATTCCGGGCCCTGCTCGCGTCATCGGGCACGGGAATTGCCGCCCTGGCTCCCTGGACGGTGGCTATAATTGTATTGAGATTGATCAGTCCCCGGCGCGTCTGCCCGGGACTTCGGGTGCACGGATCCATGCGCCCTGTGACGAACCTGCCACATCGGCCCCTGGATACCGGCAAACCAGGTATGGAACAGGGAGGACTCGTCATGACTATCCCTATCAGATCGAGTGTATGGGCGGCCGCGACACTGGTTTTCACCGCCGCGATGGCTGCTGGTCCGGCCGACAAAGTGAGCGGCGAATTCCTGCACGTAATGTCTCCCAGCTGTCCACCGACGGCCGATGACATTGCGCCATATGGGAAAGAAATATCCGCCCATGAGTCCATCGATGGTCGGATGCAGAAGGGTTACATCTACATATATCGCCCCAACGGCACATGGAATTTTATCGACCTGGCCAATGCCGCCAACGCCTGCGTGCATGTGTTCGAGGACGGCAAAGCCAGGGTCGGAGGGATGAACATCGATGGCACCGGGCCCGGGCTAGGTCTTTACTTCGGATGGGAGATCGAGGACGGGGGCGAACCGGGGGCCTGCGCCGATTCCGTCACCGGGATCCGGTTTCCCGGCACGCAGGAAGGGCGTGCGTACTTCCTTGAGTGGTGTGCATCTGGCGACAGGACCGGGAACACGGCGATCTGGCCGCACGTGGTGATCGAGGGCAACCTGCAGGTCCACAATGGACCTGCCGACGGGGACTGATGCGCGAGAACAGGCCTGTCAGCTGATTGCCTTCTCCAGTGGCTGCCCAGGCCGGGGGCCCCACCGGACTGGATCACCAGACAGGCATCATCGGCGCCGCAGACCCGTCGGTCCCTGTCCGGATAACCGGGCTTACTGGCTGCCGGCGCTGCCGATATTGCGCCAGCCCTCGACCACTCTGAGGGAGCGCGAGGTCGAGGGCTGTACGTCGCGCAGGATGAGGAAGCGACCGTCGGCGGGGTTGCGCCAGTAAGAGTATCCGGGGATGTTGCGCCAGCGTTCGTCCTCGAAGATCGTACGGGGGCTTCCCGTCACCGGCCGTCCCTGCTCGAGGGAGACCGGCACGGCGTAAAGCCGGCTCCCGTAGCGATAGTAGAGCGCGCTCATGTCCGGCGCCCACCGAGGTTCCTCCCCGCCCTCGGTCGTGACCTGGACACGCGTTTCCTTATCATCGTCCACGGACTGGATGACGACCTCGTAGCGGCCGGTCGCGTCGACGGTCATCGCCAGCCAGCGTGCGTCGGGAGAGAGGCTGGCCAGGACTTCGTTGTAGTCCGGATGCGATGCGACCGGGCGCGCTTCCCCTTTACGTAGATCGACCAGGAAGAGGTCGATGTTGCCGGCCCCCTGGCTCATGGTCGCCAGGTCACCGGCGTGCAGATCATCGATCAGAAGTCCCCCATCGGGCTGGAAAACGCGAACCGCGTCGCCGGGGCCCCCATCCGCGGGAATCCGATAGATAGCCGTTGTCAGGCCGCCTTCATCCCGGTCGGAGCTGAAGTAGAGGCTGGCGCCATCGGCGGACCAGTGGGGCGCGAAATTGTTGCCGCTGGCCGTCAGCCTGCGGCGCTCGAGTGTTTCGAGGTCGTAGAGCCAGATGTTGACGAAGTTCTCCCGCACGGCGATCGCCAGCTGACGGCCATCGGGCGAGAACGTGGCCCCCTGGAATCTCCGGGCGGGGATGTCCAGTTCCTCCAGGCTGCCGCCCATGTCCACGAGGGCCAGTCTGCGGTGCCCGTATGGGGCGCCGGTGGCGTAGATGAGCGTGCTGTCCGACACCACGAACTGGGCGAGACTGTCGTCGCGCCGCAGCCCCGAGCCGACGGTCCACTCGTCGCCGGCCAGGGAGGCCGATGCCGGATCGAATGCCACCGCAAACAGATCGTTGGCGATGGCGTAGACCAGCGCGTCCGACGCGACGTCCACATTGACCGCTATGTCCATGACCGGGC
>CBDTYJ010000417.1:0-2207 GCA_965364575.1 uncultured Gammaproteobacteria bacterium | reverse complement strand
AATCTGGAGTTCACGGAGATCAGGGCGCCCGCCGATGGCTTCGTGACCAATCTCAACCTGCGGCTCGGCACCCAGGCCGTGGCCAACCAGCCGGCGCTGGCCCTGGTGGACGTGTCCAGCTTACGGGTCGAAGGCTATTTCAGGGAGACCCGCATTGGCCGCATCCAGCCCGGTGATCACGCGGTCATCACCCTCATGACCTACCCGGATACACCGCTGACCGGTTACGTGGACAGCCTTGGCTGGGGCATCGCCCAGCAGGACGGCAGCACGGGCGAGAGCCTGTTGCCCAACGTGAGCCCCACCTTCGAATGGATCCGACTGGCCCAGCGCGTCCCGGTCCGGATCCAGCTCACGGACGTGCCCGACGAGATCAAGCTTCGCGTCGGCACGACCTGCTCGGTCCTTATCAAGACCGGCACGGCTGGAACGACCGCGGCCGGGAAGGTCGTCGCGGCGCCCTCCGCCCTCCAGTAACCGGGCAACCATGCGCCGTTCACTGCGACAACTTTTCATTGTCTCGACTGCAGCCATGGCGAGCGCGGGCTGCATGATGGTGGGCCCTGATTACCAGGCGCCGGAGCCGCCGCTCCAGGGCCAGTGGATTGAGTACGAGGATCCCGGGCTGGACAGCGAGTCTCCGCTGGTCCCGGAATGGTGGAAGTCCACGCTCAAGGACCCGGTGCTCGACCGGCTGGTGGACATCGCGATCGAAGAAAACCTGACCCTTCGGTCCGCCGGGTTGCGGGTACTCCAGGCCCAGCAGCAGCTTGCCATCGCGGTCGGCGACCAGTACCCCCAGCAGCAGGACCTGAGCGGTTCGGCCGGCGTCGAGCGAGCCAACCGCCGGACGGACGACGTCTACGACTTTGGTTTCAACATCAGCTGGGAAGCGGACGTCTGGGGCCGTTTCCGGCGTCAGATCGAAACCGCGTCGGCGCTGCTGGATGCCAGCCTCGCCAGCTACGACGGGGTCATGGTGTCGCTGATCTCCCAGGTGGCGCAGACCTACGTGTCGATCCGGACCACCCAGCGGCGGCTCGACGTGGCACGGTACAACGTGCGCCTGCAGGAAGAGAGCGTGCGGATCACCGAGGCCAAGTTCGACGCCGGCGCCACCAGCGCCCTGGATGTCGAGCAGGCCCGGACATTGCTGTACAACACCCGGGCGTCCGTTTATTCGCTGGAGATCACCCTGCAGCAGCTCCAGAACGGGCTCGCCGTGCTGCTGGGAAAGCCGCCCGGAGACCTGAAGGACCTTCTGGGCGAGCCGCGACCGGTGCCGGCCGTGGACCCGGAACTGGCCGTCGGCATGCCCCAGGACCTGATACGCCGGCGGCCCGACATTCGCGTCGCCGAGCGCCGCCTCGCCGCTCAGAGCGCCCAGATCGGTTTCGCCATCACCGATCTGTATCCCCAGTTCACGATCGGCGGCTCCATCGGCACCACCGTCACGACACTCGGCGATGGAGATGTAGGCGACCTGTTCACCAACGACACCTTCCGCTATAACGCCGCCGCCGGCTTCCAGTGGAATATCTTCAATTACGGACGCCTGCGCAGTAACGTCCGGCTTCAGGACGCAAGCTTCCAGCAGCTGCTGGAGGACTATCGTCAGACCGTGCTGCAGGTCCAGGCCGAAGTCGAGAACGCCATCGTGGCCTTCCTGGAGTCCGCCAGGCAGCTGAACGAATTCCAGGCGGCCGCGGCAGCCGCCGAGCGTGCGGTGGCCATCTCGACGCTGCAGTACGAGGACGGTCTGGTGAACTTCAACACGGTGATCAACACCCTGCAGTCGCTAGCCGCGCAGCAGGACCAGCTGGCCACCGCCCAGGGCTCCGTGGCTTCGAATCTGGTGGAGGTCTATCGCGCTCTCGGCGGCGGCTGGGAGATCCGCCCGGGCGCAGACCCGGTCGATCTGTTGCCCGAGGAGACCCGTAAGGAAATGGAAGACCGGACCGATTACTGGGATCGCCAGTTCGAGGACCGCTGACCGGACAGGCCGTTCAGAATCTGGCCTCCTGCAGGCGCCTCCAGTCAATCGGCACAGAGTGCTGCTTAAAGTCCAGAAGCGCGGCGGACACTTCCCGGAAGGCCCCGAGCCAATGGTAACTGCTTTCGCTGTCGGCAACGGACACGTCGGATTCGCCGACCTGGTCAAGCACCGTCTCGACACGGGCTTTTAGCTGCGCCATCGAAGTCTGAAA
>CBDTYJ010000416.1:0-2210 GCA_965364575.1 uncultured Gammaproteobacteria bacterium | reverse complement strand
CATGCCGGTTGACCGCCATCAGCGTGCCGGGGAACCCCGCGTCGATAAGATTCTGCAGCACCGTGCGGCCGAGGCTGTCCTCCCGCTCCGACGCGCCGACCACGGCGATCGATCGCGGATCGAAGAAGCGCTGCATGTAGCGGGTGGGCATGCCCGGGCCGTCCCGATGTCAGCCTGGATGCCCGACCAGCCGTTCCAGCCCGTCCGCGTCCGGCGTCCGCAGATGCAGGTCGCGCTGAGGGTAGGGGATCTCGATATCGTGCTCGTGGAATTTGTTCCAGATCTTCAGCAAGACCGCGCTGCCGACGTTTGCGCGTCCGTTCATGGGGTCATTGATCCAGAAACGGATTTCGAGATCCACCGAGCTGTCGCCGAAGCCGCGCAACAGGCACGCCGGATTCGGTTCCGCCAGCACCCTCTCGGTCTCCCTGGCCGCCTCCAGACAAAGTTCGATGGCCTTGTGCACGTCTGACTGGTAGTGCACCCCCACCTGGAGACGCATACGGTAGAGGTCCTGGCTGTGGGACCAGTTCTCCACCCGGTTGACGATCAGGTCTTCGTTCGGGATCAGGTACTCGATGCCGTCGCGGGTCGAGACCGAGACGTAGCGCGCGCCCAGAGAATCGACACGCCCGTAGGTCTGGTCGATGGCGATGACATCGCCCGGCTTGATGGACTTGTCGATCAACAGGATCACGCCACTGATCAGATTCGAGACGATCCGCTGGAGGCCGAAACCTATGCCAACGCCGATGGCGCCGCCGAAGACGGCGAAGGCGGTGATATCCAGGCCCACCGAACTGACAGCCGCCAGCAACACCAGGATGATCATGGTGATCTTGAACAGCTTGATCAGAAGGACCCGCACGGAAGGCGTCAGATTCGGCGCGGTCTGGATGCGGCGCTCGAATATGTTAGAGGCGATTGTCGCAACCCAGAGCAGCACCGCCAACGCGAAGATGCCCTTGATGACCGCGAGGGCGGAGATCCTTACGGACCCGAATGTGGCGCCGGCCTTGTCAAGCAGATCAACGGTCGGCTGCAGCAGGTCGACGATATTGAGCGCCGCGATGACCCAGGCGATGGTGGCGATCGTGCGGCGCCAGAACGGGTCCCTGACCATCATCGACGCGATGCGGATGACTACCCAGGCTGCCAGCAGACTCGAGGTGACGGTCAGCAGTCCGACGCGCTGACCGGCAGCGATGGCGATGGCGGATGCCGCCCACTGCAGGACCAGCCAGATCGCGGGGAACAGTACTTCTCCGGTCACCTGCCAGATGGTCTTGACCACCGGGTAGTCGGCGTGACGGTCCTGCAGCTGGGAGAGTTTCCTGCCCAGCGGCCGGGCGATGAGCCAGGCCAGGGTCCCGGCGACGAGAATCGCGCCAAGCTCCAGCAGCGTCTCCATGATCAGGACGTTTGCGAGTATCCAGTCCCACGCCCGACTTAGCCATTGCTGCATGAGCCCGGGATCCAACAGCTCTTCCATAGGGTGCTCCTGAAGACGGCGGTGCGGTATGTCGGTAGCCCCGGCCATGGAGCGATACCGCCATTTGTCCTCTGATCGACGCTCACAACCGATGAGCGTCTGACGTCCGACGGAGACTCATCATATCAGGCTCCATGTCCTCATTTAGTCCATGGACAAGCCAGTCCGAAACAGCCGGCTGCGTGTTCGCTGGTGACTGCTACGCTTGGGTCAGGGCTTGCCGAAAGAAAGAGGCTGCGGCGATCGAGCGCCCCGAAAAAATCACGCGCCGACAGACGGCAGGGCGCCGACCCTGGCACCTGTCCATTCTGCTGACGCTGGCATGGCTGGCCAGCGGACCGGGCCTCGCGGCCGGCCTGCAGGTGGACACCCCGGCGAGCCGCCCCGAAGCGGCGTCAGCACCTGCCGAACGCGGAGCCGTCGTGGAATCTGCCGGGGCTGGCGAGCCAGACAGCAGTGATCCGGCCGGCGAGGATCCCGAAGGCATCAGCGAGGCGATCCAGGCGGTCCACGGTGGCATCTCCAGCGCCGTGGAGCGTTCCGCGCGGCGGCTCGACGCCTTTTTTGCCGATGATCGTGACTACGCCGACTCCACCGAAAGCTACGCTCGCCTGAGCCTCCAAAACAGTTGGGAAAGCGGCGAGGACACCCGCTCGGAGGCACGGGTCCGGCTGCGTATCGATCTGCCCGGGACGCGTGAGCGCCTCCGTCTTTTCGT
>CBDTYJ010000415.1:0-2215 GCA_965364575.1 uncultured Gammaproteobacteria bacterium | reverse complement strand
GGTTGGTGATGCCGACGAGTATCGCCTGCATGAATGCTGCGTCGGTGCCGATCCCCGACTGTTCGAAGATCATGGGCGCGTAGAAGAAGACGGAATTGATGCCGGTGATCTGCTGCAGCACGGCCACCGAGACGCCGATGGTCAGGACCAGCCTCATGGCCGGCTGGAACAGCTGCTCGACCGAGCCCATCTTTCGATCCTGTTCGGCGGCCAGGCTGGCGTGGACCGCCCGCAGATCATGTCGCGCCTGCTCGGGCCCGCTGACCCGTTCCAATATCCTCAGCGCCTCATCTTCGCGACCTCGCATCGCCAGCCAGCGCGGACTCTCGGGCACGAACATCAGGGCCACGAAGTAGAGGATAGCGGGGAGTGTCTCGACACCCAGCATCCATCGCCAGTTCCATCCGTCGAACTGCAGCGACCGGGCCCATGGGGCGTCGGATTGGCCGAGCTTGAGGATAAGGTAGTTGCTGAAGAAGGCCGCGGAGATGCCGATGACGATATTGAGCTGATTGAATGAGACCATGCGACCTCGGACCGCCGCCGGAGCGATCTCCGCGATGTACATGGGCGCGATGATGAGCGCGGCGCCGACACCGAAACCGCCCACCATGCGGGCGATGACGAGGACGAGGAAATTCGGTGCAAGGGCAGACGCGATGGCTGAAACTGCAAATAAGGCGGCGGCGATCTTCAGCACCGGGCGCCGGCCCATACGATCGCTCAGCGGGCCCGCCACCATCATCGCGAGCGTGGCGGTCAGAGTCAGGGAGGCGACCGACCATCCGAGCTGGATCTTGGTGAGGCTGAATTCGATCTCGATGAAGCCGACCACGCCGGATATCACGGACGCGTCGAACCCCATCAGGAAGCCACCGAGCGCCACGATCATGGCCACTGTTACCGTGAATCGCGTGCCCTCGCTCATGCCGTGGCCCGGTGGTCTATCCGCTGGAGACTATGCGGAACCCGGATCGCAGCTCAGTTTCCGAGCTCCCACCGACCCAGACATGGAACTCGCCGGGTTCGGTCACCAGCTCCATCTTGCGATCATAGAACGCCAGGTCGTCGGTGTGCAGATCGAAGGTAACGACTTTGGTTTGACCGGGCTCGAGACGCAATCGTTTGAAGCCCTTGAGTTCCTTGACCGGCCGTGTGACGTTGCCGACCAGATCCCGGACGTAAAGCTGCGCGACCTCTTCCGCCGGCACCTTGCCCTCGTTACTCAATTCGACACTGACCTGAAGTGTGTCGCCCAGCCGTACTTCTGCGGCGCTCGTGCTTAGGTTCCGGTATTCGAAGCGGGCATAGGACAGGCCGTGGCCGAAAGCGAACAGCGGCTTGTAGCCGGCATCGAGATGAAAGGCCGTCAGGCCGTGGGAAGTCTGGGGGGCCTGTCGCGGGATATCGTCGATATGCACGATTGTCTCCGGCGATGGCGGCTTGCCGGTATTCTTCTGGTTGTAGTAGATGGGGATCTGCCCGACCATGCGGGGGAACGTCACGGGTAGTTTGCCCGAAGGAGACTCGCGCCCGAACAGCAGGTCGGCGATCGCCGGACCGCCCATCGTCCCGGGATGCCAGGCGAACAGGATCGCATCGACCTGATCGACGATATTAGTGAGGGTCAGAGGTCTGCCCGCCATGACCACCGCGACGACCGGCTTTCCGGACTCACGGACGCGGCGGACCAGCTCGGCCTGATCTCCCGGCAGATCGATGTCGGCCCGGGAATGGGCTTCGCCTGACAGGATCGATTCCTCGCCAAGGAACAGTATCGTGACATCCGAGGCGCCGGCGATCTCCGCGGCTTCATCGAAGGCATCGGTCCGCCGGCATCTCGAGGTCTCCATGGCTGGCACGTGGCGGATATCGACCTTGTCACCGACCAGACTTCGGATGGCCTGAAGCGGCGTGACGCTGAGCTGCGTATCACCGTCGAAAATCCACGTCCCCAATTGTTCATAGGGCGCGTCGGCCAACGGTCCGACCACCGCGATGGATGTCAGCGCCGCCGGAACGAGGGGCAGGACACGGTGGTCATTCTTCAGCAGCACGATGCTCTGCTCCGCCGCCTTCCGGGCCGTGTCCAGCGCATGATCGCTACCCGTCCCTGGCAGGGCCGAGGGATCGGTATATGGATTGTCGAACAATCCCAGGCGGAATTTGACCCGCAGGATATTCGCGACCAGTTGATCGATCCATGCCAGATCTA
>CBDTYJ010000414.1:0-2237 GCA_965364575.1 uncultured Gammaproteobacteria bacterium | reverse complement strand
CCCGTGGCCGCTCCGAGGTGAGGATGGACCTGGTCGGTGAAGAGATGTCCAATCTGGCTGATGGCCGGACGATGACCGTGGGGCAGGCGGTCGGGCGTCGCTGGCACGCCTTGGCCGGCATCGGCGACCCGGACCGGTTTTTCGACGGCCTTGAGGCGCGCGGTCTCGAGATCGTGCGCCATCCGCTGCCGGATCACGCGGGGCTGGATGCGGACGCCCTGGACTTCGGCGACGATCTACCGGTGATCATGACCGAGAAGGATGCCGTAAAATGTCGAGCGTTCGCCGATGAGCGATGTTGGGTGCTCCCGGTCGAAGCCCGCTTCGCGCCCGGAGACGAAGAACGTCTGCTGGGATCCGTCCTCGACTGCCTGCGCCACCACCAAGCTGACACCGGATAATCGATCATGGACAAGAAATTACTAGACCTGCTTGCCTGCCCTGTCTGCAAGGGCACCCTGCGCTACAACAAGGCTGCGAAAGAGCTGGTTTGCCGCGGTGACCGTCTGGCCTACCCGGTCCGGGACGAGATTCCGGTGATGCTGGTCGAGGAGGCCCGGGAGCTGACCCTGGAGGAACTGGATCGGCTCAAAACATGAGATTCACGGTCGTCATCCCCGCCCGCTATCAGTCCCAGCGATTGCCCGGCAAGCCGTTGCTGGAGATCGCCGGAAAACCCATGATCCGCCATGTCTGGGAGAGAGCCGGGCAGGCTGGAGCCCATGCGGTGGTCATCGCCACCGACGACAGCCGGATCTGCGATGCCTGCGAGACATTCGGGGCCCACGTGGTAATGACGTCGGCCGAGCACAGCTCGGGTACGGATCGCATCGCCGAGGTCAGCCGGACGCTGGATTGGGACGACGATGAGCTGATCGTCAACGTCCAGGGCGACGAGCCGCTGATTCCGCCGCCCGTCATCGCTCAGGTGGCCGGAGTCCTGCAGGGACGTCCCGATGCCCAGATGGCCACCCTGTGCACGCCTATCCACGACCTGGATGAATACATGGACCCTAACGTGGTCAAGCTGGTGGCTCGCGAGGACGGGAGCGCGCTGTATTTCAGTCGCGCGCCTATCCCCTGGCTTCGGGAGACCGCGCCGGCCGGCCTGGCTTCCCAGACCCGCTGCCGCGACGCTTTGCGGCATATCGGTCTTTACGCCTATCGCGCCGGTGCCCTCAGGGCCCTGGCTGATACGCCTGCCTGTCCGCTGGAGACCATCGAACGTCTCGAACAGCTTCGCGCCCTTTGGATGGGGTATACCATCCTGACCGACATCGCCGACGAGATTCCGGGTCCCGGGGTGGACACTGAAGTGCAGCTCGAAGAGGTCAGACGCCTGCTCGGTCCCTGAGCAGACGGACGGTTGCAGCGCAGGTCAGCCGGCGAGTCCGGTGCCCCCGGCTTCGTCCGGCAGCAGGATCATCCGGAATTCCGGGCTCAGGACGCCGTCCGAGGTCAGGACCGGGATGTCGATAAAGTCCGGACCCATCGCGACCGGGTGACCGTAACTGTCGGTGTTGATGGTACCGTCCTCCCGGAGGCGCTTGAGCACCACCATCGGCGGCTCGTCCACGACATCTGTCAGGCAACAGTCCATCCCCTGAAAGCGCACGATGCGGCCGCGCAGCGCGTTCAGCTGACCCATAATCCTGGGCAGGTCGGCCGCCGAGAGCTCAGCCATGCTGGCGGTCGCCGTAGAGGAAGGTGATGTTGATCCGGCGGTTCTCGTAGCCATCGCGGAAGCGGATGGCACCGGTCTCGTGGAACAGATCCGAGTTGAACATCACGACACGATTCTGCCGGTAAGGCACGTAGACAGCCTCGGCATGTTCATCCTCCAAAAATGCCCGCATCGCCGCTTCGTCTTTGTTATACCGGGCGAAGTCCCAGTCCAGCGGCGCTTCCTTGTCCCAGACGGTCAGGCCGCCGGCGTCCGGGTCCAGCAGGGCCGCGTCTGGCGTGATCCAGAAATTTACGTTGACCGCCGCATGGTCGGCGTGCAGCGGGATCCCGTCCAGGCGGCTGTCGTACTTGAATGCCCACCACTCGCGGAGCGTATGCTGTTCGAAGACGCCGGGCAGCGCCAGCCGGAGTTCTTCAGCGATCTGCATCAGCAGCGGACAACAGAAACCATCCTGCATCATGGCGCCCAGATAGCCTCGCGGATATTCCCGAAACCAGAAGGTGGACTCGAGACAGAAACGACGGATGCCGATCATGGCTTCCGGCGTCAG
>CBDTYJ010000413.1:0-2240 GCA_965364575.1 uncultured Gammaproteobacteria bacterium | reverse complement strand
AGGCTCTCCATGCCGTCGCGCACCTGCTTGCCGGTGAGCGACTTGTTGCCGTGCACGGCCTGCGCCGCGCGGATGGACTCCACGATGTACATCGCGTTCACGACCCCACGGTTGTAGAGCACCTGGCCGAAGCTGTTCTGCCACGCGGCCTTGTGGTCGCCGCCGTACACGTGCTTCACGATCTCCTCGTGCACCGGCCAGCCGGCGCCCGCGCCGTGGAACGTGCCGGACAGGTAGCCCTTCGCGGCCTCGCCGGCCGGGATCACGTCGTTCTCCGAGCCCGACCACCACACGCCGATGAAGCGGTCCATCGGGAAGCGGATCGCGGCGGCTTCCTTGACGGCCACCTGGTTCATCACGCCCCAGCCCCACATGAACACCCAGTCCGGGCGCAGGCGGCGGATCTGCAGCCAGGTCGCCTTCTGCTCCTGGCCCGGGTGGTCCACGGCGAGCAGCTCGAGCTGGAAGCCCAGCTTGTCGCGCAGCGCCTCGAGGGTCGGGATGGGCTCCTTGCCGTACGCGCTGTTGTGGTAGACGAGGGCGATCTTCTTGCCCTTCAGCTTGTCCATGCCGCCTTCCTGCTCGCCCACGTACTTCACGAACGCGGAGGCCTGGCTCCAGTAGGTGGTCGGGAAGTTGAACACCCACGGGAACACCCGGCCGTCGGCGGCCGCGGTGCGCCCGTATCCCATGGACAGGATCGGAATCTCGTCCACCGTGGCCTTCGGAATGAGCTGATAGGTGATGCCCGTGCTGTACGGGTTGAACATCGTGGCACCCGTCGGCCCCTTGTTCTTCAGCTTCTCGTAGCACTCGACGCCGAGCTTGGTGTTGTACTGCGTCTCGCACTCCTCCCACGTGATCTTGACGCCGTTGATGCCGCCGTCGCGCTTGTTGATCAGCGTGAAGTAGTCACCGACGCCGTTCGCGACGGGGATGCCGCTGGGCGCGTAGGGGCCGGTGCGGTAGACCAGCAGCGGCACGAACTGCTCATCCTGCGCCTGCACCGGCGCGGCGAGCAGGCCGCCGAGGCCGATGGCGGCGGCGAGGCCCGTGAGGGCAAGCTTGTTGACCTTCATTACACTCCTCCTCTTCTTTTATCGTGTCCACGCCATGCGCGCTGCGGCGCCGTGGCGACCGTCCGAATCTAGCACGCGCATTCGCGAAGCGGCAACGCGCGCCCGACGTAAGCCTTTCATTTCAATAGGGGAAAGGCCATCTCCTCAGCTTCTCCTTGGCGATCTGCCACAGCCGCGCCAGCCCGTGAGGCTCGACGATCAGGAAGAAGATGATGAGCCCTCCGAAGATCATGACCTCCAGGTGCTTCTGCAGGTCGGTGGGCATCGCGAGGCCCACCAGCTGCGGCGCGTTGGTCAGGAACACCGGAAGCACCGTGACGAACGCGGCGCCCAGGAACGAGCCGAGCATGCTGCCCAGCCCCCCGAGGATCACCATGAACAGCACCTGGAACGAGATCAGGATGTTGTACGCCTCGGTCTCGGCGCTGCCCAGCCACAGGTACAGGCTCATCGCGCCCGCGAGGCCGCAGTAGAACGACGAGATCGCGAACGCGGTGAGCTTGGTCAGCAGCGGGCGGAAACCGATGATCTCGGCCGCGATGTCCATGTCCCGGATCGCCATCCAGCTCCGCCCGATGCGGCCCCGCACCAGGTTCTTGGCCGCGATCGCGAACACGGTGACCAGCACCAGGCACACCATGTAGCGCACCTCGGCCGTCGCCTCCGGGCCGGCCATCATGACCCCCATGGTCTCGCGCGGCGGCGCCGTGATGGTGCCCGACGGATTGTCGTTGTAGAACCAGCTCACCTTGTTGAACAGCCAGTTCAGGAAGAACTGCGCGGCCAGCGTCGCCACGGCCAGGTACAGCCCCTTGATGCGAAGCGACGGGATCCCGAACAGGATCCCGACGAAGGCCGTGATCACGCCGGAGAGCAGGAACGCGACGATCACGTTCATCTCCGGGAAGGCCGTCGTGAGCTTGTACGTCGCGTACGCGCCGACCGACATGAAGGCCCCGGTGCCGAGGCTCAGCTGCCCCGCATAGCCGAGCAGCAGGTTCAGCCCGATGGTCGCCATCGCGAACACGAGGAACGGGATCAGCACCGCCTGCAGCCAGTACTCGTTGGCCCAGAACGGCACCACGAGGTACGCGAAGGCCACCACGGCGATCACGAACCACTTGTCCTGGGCGATCGGGAAGATCGCCTGATCGTCCTGAT
>CBDTYJ010000412.1:0-2240 GCA_965364575.1 uncultured Gammaproteobacteria bacterium | reverse complement strand
AGGCTGTACTTCTCGGCGAACTCCTCATGGGATTCCACGTCGTCGAGACTGACACCGAGTATCACGGCGTCCCGCTCCCGGAACGCGAAGATGTTGTCCCTGAAATTGCAGGCCTGGGTGGTGCAGCCCGGTGTATCGTCCTTGGGGTAGAAGTAGACGGCGACCCACTGGCCCCGATACTGCTCCAGGGTCTGTGTCTTGCCGTTCTGGTCCATGAGGCTGAAATCCGGGGCAGGGTCGCCTACCGAGGGCGTCTCCTCCGCCATGACCGGCGACTGCAGGAACACTGAGCCGCAAGCGGCCAAGAGCATCAGGGATCGGAATTTGCGCGACATGGGATGGTCTCCTTCGGCGGGGCCTCCGGGGTGCCGGATTGCGCCGATTACAGGATACTGTGAACCAGTTAACATCGCATCCGACCGTATTCATGCTGACTGGTTCCGAGGGACCGGCAGATCGCGACGCGGAAGACATCGGACTCAGATGGGTACATCTAAACCTGCAGAATCCGGCATCCACTCGGTGCCCCACTGGGCCAACGTCGGTCTGATCCTTCCGGGCGGCGGCGCGCGGGCCGCCTATCAGGTCGGGGTGTTGCGGGCGATCGCCCGCATCGTCCCCCGCGGTGCGCCCAGTCCGTTCAACGTAATCAGCGGCACCTCGGCGGGCGCTATCAACGCGGCAGCGGTGGCGGCTTACGCCGACCGCTTCTCGGCCGGTGTCAGCGCGCTAAATTCCGTTTGGCGCAATTTTACCGCCGACCAGGTGTTCCGGACGGATCCCTGGTCGATGCTGCAGGCCAGCCTGCACTGGATGGCGTCGATCCTGACCGGCGGACTCGGCCCGTTCAATCCGCGCAGCCTGCTCGACAACCGACCGCTCTGGCAGCTGCTGCGGGAGCGGATACCGCTGCACCGTATCGACTCCAATCTGGCCACCGGCTTCCTGCGTGCGGTGGCGGTCAACCTGTCCAGTTATCACTCGGCCCGATCAGTGTGTTTCTTCCAGTCCGGACCCGGCGTCGCCGAATGGGAGCGCTCGCGGCGCGCTGGCGTCAGGGCCCGGCTGAGCGTCGAGCACCTGATCGCCTCGGCGGCGGTGCCGATGATCTTCCCCGCTGTCCGGCTCGACGACGAATACTACGGCGACGGCGCCATGCGACAGCAGAGTCCGCTGAGCCCGGCGATCCAGATGGGCGCGCAACGTCTGCTGGTGATCGGGGTGCGGGACGAGAAGACCCACGGCGGTCCACCGCCGCGACGTCCCGAACGGCCCAGCCTCGGGCAGATCGCGGGTTATATGCTCGACACGATCTTTATGGACGGTCTGTACACCGACATCGAGCGTATCACCCGCATCAATCAGCTGCTGGAGCAAGTGCAGACCGCGAAGCTGCCAACTCAGCTGCGCCATCTGCGCCGGGTGGAGACCCTGTTGATCCTGCCGAGCCAGAACATCCGCGAACTCGCGGCCCGGCACGCCAAAGCGCTGCCGCTGCCGCTGCGCCTGCTCTTGCGCGGCGTCGGTGCATCGTCACATGGCCAGGGCCAGCTTCTCAGCTATCTGCTGTTCGAGAAAGGCTTCACGCGGGCGCTGATCCAGATGGGTCATGACGACGCCATGGCGCGGCGGGATCACATCGAAGCGCTGCTGAGCGGGCAGCCCATGCCGGTGCTGGATGCGCCGGACGAGGTGGTCGACGATCTCTCAGGTCAGTAGCAGGGCGCCGAGCCCCAGAAATACCATGAATCCCACGACGTCGGTGACCGTCGTCAGGACCACGCTGCCGGCCAGTGCAGGATCGATCTTCATGCGCCGCAACAGCAGCGGGATCAGCACGCCCGACAGGGCCGCGACGATCAGATTGATAATCAGCGCAAGCGCGATGATGCCCCCAAGCAGCCACGATCCGAACCACAGGATGGTGGCGGCGGCGACGACCAATGCCCAACCGACCCCGTTGAGGACGCCCACTGCCAGCTCGCGGATCATCAGCCAGCGGGAGTTGGCGCTGTGGACCTGACCGAGGGCGACGCCGCGGATGATCAGCGTCAGGGTCTGGCTGCCGGCGATCCCCCCCATGCTGGCGACGATCGGCATCAGCACGGCAAGGGCGACGACCTGGTCGATGGTCGCCTGAAACAGCCCGACCACGGAAGCCGCGATGAATGCGGTGGCCAGATTAACGCCCAACCAGACGGCGCGCCGCCGTGAGCTGGTCACGACCGGCGCGAACATGT
>CBDTYJ010000411.1:0-2240 GCA_965364575.1 uncultured Gammaproteobacteria bacterium | reverse complement strand
CGGCCGGTGCCCGCCATCTTCCATTCCTTGCCCTTCGCCTTTGCCGCCGAGACGAACTCGTCCACGCTCGTGACGCCGGCGTTCTTGTGGACCCAGAGCAGGAACGTGTCTTCCGCCATCCTCGCGATCGGGGTGTAGGTGGAGATATCCACGCCGAGTCCCGGCTGCCTCAGTGGCGTCGTGTAGAAGCTGTTCAGCGTCACCATGATGACGTAGTCGTCACCGGACTTCTGCTTCAGATAGACCAGCGCTTCCGCCCCGGAGCCGCCCGGCTTGTTGACGGGGATCAGCGGCCTCGGCGAGAGATCGTGTTTCTCCACGATGGTCTGCATCAGCCGGGCCATCTTGTCGGCCCCGCCGCCGGGACCGGCCATGATGACGAACTCGACCGGTTTCCTGGGTTTCCAGTCAGCCGCAAGGGCCGGACCGGAGAACCATGCGCTGGCCAGCAGCATGAACGCGAGGGCGCTGAACCCTGCGAGTCTGGTAATTTTCATCTTCACTCTCCCTTGGGAGCATCGAAACCCTCTCCAGCGATGACGGGACAGACCCTTCCAGGCGGACTGCCGGGATGTGAGTCACCTCCTCGGCTTCCTCCATGCCGTAAAGGTGCCGATGTCTCTCGATCGTCCGCTGTCCCCGGTTTCGCTCCCTGTTACATGGCGTTACTTCAAACGCTTCAAGACCCGACCCGCCACAGGCCCGCCTCGTGATTGCCTCGCAAGGACTCCCTGGAGTCGAGCCGGAAGCCTGTCGCGACGCGGGTGCGGGCCCTGGAAAGCCGGGCGTTTATATTAGTATTTTAGAATTTAGCATAAACCGAATCCTTTTCCCGGACCATGCCCGTGAGTCACTCGAACGTGTTGCTCAGGGTCCCGATACCGTCGATATCAACCTCCACCGTCACCCCGGGTTTCATCGGCAAGACGCCCAGAGACGTCCCGCAGGCGATCACGTCGCCGGGCAGCAACGTCATGTCGTGGGAGATCCGACTCACCAGCACGGCCGGCGGGAAGATCATGTCGCTGAGGGGATAATTCTGACGTTCCCGCCCGTTTAACAGGGTCTTCACGCTGAGCCCGGACGGATCCACGTCCGTGGCCACGGTCGGGCCGAACACCCCGAAAGTGTCGAAGCTCTTGGCACGGGTCCATTGAGGGAAGGCAGGGTCCTGGTTGATCAGCTGCAGGGCCGTCACATCATTGACACATGTATAGCCGAAGATATGGTCTCCTGCCTCGGCCTCGGTCACGCCGGAACAGCGGCGGCCGATGACGATGCCGAGCTCGCCCTCGTAGACCACGCGCCCCTCGTAGGCGGCCGGTCGACGGATGATTCCGCCGCTGCCCAAAAAACACGAAGGCGGCTTGATGAAGTACAGGGGATCCGCCGGGATCGCCCAGCCGTTTTTTTCGGCCGCCGCATGGAAATTGTTCCACAGACCGATCATCTTGGTCGGGCGCGTCGGAGGCAGGACACTCACCTCTTCGAGTGCCAGCGTCTCCCCGGTCGGCTGCGGATCGTCGAACATATTGCCTTCGAACACGGAGATTTCCTTCCCTTCGAGGGTGCCGAACTTCTCCGTCTCCTCTTGACTGAACCGGATCCAGTGGGTCATGGGATTTCGCTCGATTGGATTATCGTCTGGTCAATTAGAACAGGTCTAAGACGCGTAAATCTCTACGACATACGTCTCAAGGATAGCCGCTCGGCGGCGGATCGCCTGACCCCGAACCGGCATCCGACGGGGCCGGCCAAATTCGCTCGGATCGCCTCGGGGCGATTTCCGGGTCTTACGACTCTGATGTCTGCTTTGCGCCACAAGGAGCCGGCGCGGCGCTATCGTAGGAGCGGCTTCCAGCCGCGATGCCGGCATGGACAACTCTTCGGGACGATGAGGATTGCCGGACCCGACTCCGCTACCTGAGCGAGAACCCGCCTCGAGCTGGTCTGGTAGACCAAGTTTAAGACTATCCGTACTTGATGTTGCCGGATTGGTGGCATCGTGACGGCGGATCGCGGCTGGAAGCCGCTCCTACGATGCACTGTGGTAATCGGCTGCAGTGGGTCGGAAGCAGACGTGTTGAATCCCGGGAAGAAGGAAATTTGGGAATACATAGAGGGGCTCTCGTGATCGAGTGCCCTGACTTGTTGGTTTGACTAACGCGCCCGGAGAGATTGACTCGGATCGCCTTGGGCCGATCCTCGGGTCTTACGTCCCGCCTCCGCTACGCTGCGGC
>CBDTYJ010000410.1:0-2246 GCA_965364575.1 uncultured Gammaproteobacteria bacterium | reverse complement strand
TGCGGCATGAGCGTGGATCCGGAAACTGCGGTTTCCGCCGAATTCCAGGGCCGGGTCTTTCACTTCTGCTGTGAGGGCTGCCGCGACAAGTTCGTCGCCGACCCCGAAGGCTATCTGGCCGGCTCCCCCGCTCCGGCTCAGCGGGCGACGGACGCTCCCGGGACCATCTGGACCTGCCCCATGCATCCGGAGATACGGCTCGACGAGCCGGGTCCATGCCCGCTCTGCGGCATGGCCCTTGAGCCCCTGGAGCCTTCTCTGCAAGAGGGTGACAGTGAGGAGCTGACCGACATGCGGCGGCGCTTCTGGATAAGCGCCCTGCTGACCGCGCCGCTGCTCTGGCCGATGCTGGGCGAGTGGATACCGGCGATCGACCCCGTCGCCCTCTTCGGTCACCGGGCCGTCGCCTGGACCCAGCTGTTGCTGGCCACGCCGGTCGTCCTCTGGGGCGGCAGACCGTTCTTCGTCCGCGGCTGGCAGTCGATCACCCGACGCAGCCTCAACATGTTCACTCTTATCAGTATGGGCACCGGCGCCGCCTGGCTTTTCTCGGTCCTGGCGACGCTGTTGCCCGGCATTTTGCCGGCTGGTTTCCGCGGCGAGACGGGCTTGCCACCCGTCTATTTCGAAGCAGCGGCCGTGATTGTCACTCTCGTGCTCCTCGGCCAGGTGCTGGAACTCCGCGCCCGGGATCGGGCCTCGGGCGCCATCCGCGCCCTGTTGCGTCTGGCGCCCTCGGTGGCTCACCGGCTGGACGAAGCCGGTGAGGAACGCGATATCCCGCTGGAGGAGGTCCGGGTCGGTGACCGGCTGCGGGTCCGCCCGGGTGAAGCCATTCCCGTGGACGGCGTGGTCATGGACGGGGAAAGCCACGTGGACGAATCCATGCTCACCGGTGAGCCGATACCGGTCCGGAAAGAAAAGGGGATGGCCGTATCGGCGGGCACGACCAACGGCCGCAGAAGCCTGCTGATGCGGGCCGACCGGATCGGCAGCGAGACCCTGCTTTCCCGGATCGTGCAGCGGGTGGCTCAGGCCCAGCGTTCCCGTGCTCCGGTCCAGCGCCTGGTCGACCGGGTCGCCGCCTGGTTCGTCCCGACGGTGCTCGCCAGCGCCGTTCTGGCGGCGCTGATCTGGGGCATGATCGGGCCCCCGCCGCGGATGGCCTATGCCCTGCTGGTGGCTGTCTCCGTGCTCATCATCGCGTGCCCTTGTGCGTTGGGGCTCGCCACCCCCATGTCCATCATGGTGGGTGTCGGCCGCGGTGCCCGGGAGGGCGTGTTGATCCGGGATGCCGAGGCGCTGGAACGGCTCGAGGCTGTCACTACCCTTGTCGTGGACAAGACCGGGACCCTGACCGAGGGCCGGCCGACACTGCAGCGGATCATTCCCATAGGCGGGATGGACGAGAACCGACTCCTGGGTCTCGCCGCTGCGGTAGAGTCCGCCAGCGAGCACCCGGTGGGCCGGGCGATCGTCGACGGGGCCCGGGACAAGGGACTGGAATGGCCCGAGGTCCGGTCATTCGATTCAGATCCCGGGCTCGGCGCATGGGGCATGGTCGAGGGGCGCACCGTCCGCATCGGTAACGCGGCGCTGATGGAACGGCATGGGCTCGCTGCGGGATCCGCGGATGAGATCGCAGAGCCGTTCCGCAAAGCGGGTGCCACGGTGGTCTACGCAGCGGACGGGAACGGGCTGATCGGCCTCCTGGTCGTGGCTGACGCGATCAAGGAGACGACGCCGGCGGCGATCGCCGATCTCAAGAAAGCCGGCCTTCGGATCGTGATGCTGACCGGCGACGATGCGCGCACGGCCCGGGCTGTGGCCGACACCCTCGCCGTCGACGAAGTGATCGCCGAAGTCCTGCCGGAAGACAAGGTCCGGGTGGTCGAACGCCTGCAGGCCCGCGGCGCCGTCGTGGCCATGGCCGGCGACGGCGTCAACGACGCTCCGGCCCTCGCCCGGGCCGACGTGGGCATCGCGATGGGCACCGGCACGGACGTCGCCATGGAGTCGGCCGGCGTGACGCTGGTCAGCGGTGATCTCAGAGGCATGGTCCGCGCGCTGCACTTGTCGCGCCGGACCATGCGCAACATCCGCCAGAACCTGGTCTTCGCTTTCGGTTACAACTCGCTGGGGGTGCCCATCGCCGCCGGCGTACTGTACCCGGCATTCGGCCTGCTGCTGTCACCCATGATCGCCAGCGTGGCCATGAGCCTGTCGTCGGTATCGGTGATCAGCAA
>CBDTYJ010000409.1:0-2248 GCA_965364575.1 uncultured Gammaproteobacteria bacterium | reverse complement strand
GCGTCGGATCCGACCAGTTCGGTAATTCCCAGGCGGTCAAGTTCCTTCTTCGTATGCTCGCTTGTCAGAGCGAAGACCAGGCGCACGCCTTTGTCCTTAAGCATCTCGTGTGTGGACCTCAAGGCGGTGGCCCCCGTGTAATCCACGTCATCCATCGCTGCCGCGTCGAGGCAAAACCATTGGAGCTCCGGTCCCGCATTGGTCGCCAGCTCTACCACCTCTTGCGAGAACAGCCCGGCATTCGCGTAATACAGGCTGTGGGAGAAGCGGTAGGCCATCAGGCCCGGCTCGTACTGGACCAGGCTGCTGAGGGGCAGCTGGCGCCAGCCGCTGCCCTCGGCCTTGGCGACCAGGCTGTTCCTCGGCCGATAGCCACGGCGCACATGGTCCACCAGCGACAGGACTATGGCCAGGAGGATTCCCTGTTCGACCCCGATGATCACGACGACGACTGCCGTCAGCAGTGCCACCCAGAATTCGGAGCGCGCGGTCGCAAAGATCCGGCGCATCTCCTCGAGCTTGATCAACTCCACGCCGATCATGAAGACAACTGCGGCGAGGACGGCTTCCGGCATGTAAGACAGCGGGCCGGTCAGGAAGAACAGGACCAGCAATACCACCAGCACGGTGGTCAGGTGCGTGAGCTGACTGCGGCCTCCCGCACCGTCCACCATCTGGGTCTTGGTCGGGCTGCCAGCGACCACGAAGGTGCCGGAGAGCCCGGCGCCCAGGTTGGCCATGCCGATCCCCACGAGGTCGGTGTTTTCGCTGAAGCGTTCGTTGTAGCGGGCCGCAAAGGCGCGCGACGTCGCCGCACTCTGGGCCAGGATCACGACGAACATGGCGAACGCTACCGGGACGAGACGGTTGATCAGGTCCCAGCTCCATTCGACCTTCGGCAGCCCGATCGTCGGCAGGCCGCTGGGGACCGCCCCGAGAACATGGACACCATAGGATTGCAGATCCATTGCCCAGCTCGCAGCGGTGGCGCCCGCGACCGCAACCAGCGCGCCCGGAATCTTCGGCGAGATCCGCTTGGCGCCGATGATCACGATCAGCACGGCCGCGGCGACGGCGACGGCATACGTATTCGTCTCGCCGATCTGCTCCAGGTCGGCGACGATCTTGCCGAGCGTCCCGTGACCGGTGCCCTCGAGGCCCAGCATGCCGCCGATCTGGCCCAATGCCACCTGGATACCGACGCCTGTGAGAAAGCCGACGAGCACCGTGCTCGACAAGAAGTCGGCCAGGAAGCCGAGGCCGGCCATGCGGGCGAGAAACAGAAAGCCAGCGGCCATCAGGGCGAGTACGCCCGCGAGCGCCACGTACTCGTCTGACCCGATTGAAGCGAGCCCAACGAGACCCGCGGCCAGGATCGCGGCCGTGGCCGAATCCGCGCTGACGACCAGGTGCCGGGACGAGCCGAAGACGGCGAACAGGGCCATCGGGATCAGCATCGTGTAAAGACCGGTAATCGGTGGCATGCCTGCGATCTTCGTATAGCCCAGCACTTCCGGGATGGCAAGCGCCGCGAGGGTCAGTCCGGCGATGGTCTCGGCGGGAACCCTTGACCCCTGTATCGGCAACAGACCCTCGAACACGGGCAGTCGCATCCTTCTGACTCCCTTGTCTGATTCGGACATGCCCCTCTCCTGATCGTCTTTGTACCCGCAGGCTAACTTACTCTCGAGGAGGGCGCTGTCGGGCCTCAAATCCACCGCCTCGGGCGCTCGATGACCTGGCATGGCCATCAGTGTCCGGTGCACACGGATCATGGTTCAGGGTCCCGATCGATGATCCTTCTGAAGTCGGTTATATGCAGTGGGCCATCAGCGCCGGCGTCGCAACACGATGCAGCAGACCGACCCGGGGTTGGCCTCGGGATTCAGCCGGGGATCGATCGCCCGGAAAAAGCCCGTTTTGAATGACCGACTCTTCGCCGGCCGGTAGCCGATTCTGGACCGGCATCGGATCTGATGGGGATCCGCGACTTCAGGCGCGCATTTGTTGACATTGGCCCAAACAGCGACTAATCGTAGTAGGGAGTTCTTGCCCAGTCCAACGCCGCCGGGGCCTTTGCGCCAGGTCTGAAACCGTCCGCCATACCACGGAAACGACGCAAACGAGTCCTTCCCTTTCGGCTAAGAAAGTCAGGAATATCAGTATTTTCTAATATCCACCTCAACGCCTCGTAAATTCAGATCCTAATCGCAGAATTTCTGGAAGGCTGCGCCGCCAGCTTCCCACC
>CBDTYJ010000408.1:0-2252 GCA_965364575.1 uncultured Gammaproteobacteria bacterium | reverse complement strand
GCACGCCAGGAGCAGTTCTACCTGCAGAACAATTCCTATGCGAATGCGCTGGGAGCCCTGGGCTTTGGCGCCGAGACCGAGCATGGCCGCTACGATCTGGCGATTACTGCGGGTAACGCGACCAACTTCGTCGCCCGGGCCACGGCCAAGGGCGGACAGGCCGAAGATACCGATTGCAAGGTCCTGGCCATCGACGAGGATGGTTTGCGCTACGGTGGACCCGGCCCGGTCGGCGCGAGTATCAACATGGGCACCCACAATGAGGACTGCTGGCGCGGACGCTAGCCCGCACCTTCAGACTGCGGTCATGACATGAAGACGGCGGCCCCATTCGGGGCCGCTTTTCTTCGTTTCCAGGCTCTCCGGAACGCCCCGGAGCCGCCCGCACCGGGCAGGTACACTCACTCCGCCAGCGGGATCCCGCTGGGCACCGCTGGCGGGACATCCCGCCGCAGATCCATGCTGGACCTGTCGGTCAGCGCATAGAGGAACGCGACCAGGTCGTCCACCTCGCGGTCAGACAGGATTGCCGGCGGCAGTTCATTCGCATCCGCGATGGCGGCCACCGCCGCCGGGTCATCCATCACCATGCAATCAACAGCATCCAGGTCGGCTCTGGACGGCAGACGTGTACGGGAACCGCAATCGTACGCATACAGGGACGCGACCGGATCCAGATGATGCCGCACAACCTCTTCCAGCGTCTGAAAGGCGCCGGCGTGGCCGTAGGGTGCCGTCAGCGCCACGTTCCGTAACGGGGGTGTCCGGAATCTGAACCGGTCCGCCGCGATGCCGGTGACCAGGGACCGGCCCCAGTCCTCGTAGCCGCTGAGCCCGTTACCCTTGCCCGGACCGACCTGAGGCATGGCGATCGCGTGGAACTCCATATCGCTCAACAGATCTCCATGGTGGCAGCCGGCGCACCCCGCCTTGCCGAAGAACAGACGATGGCCGCGCGCCTCGGCCTTGTGGAAGGGCCTCGCCTTGGCGTTGCCGCTCAGAAATTCGTCGTAAGGACTGCGGTCGGCCCGCCAGGCGTCGATCTCGAAAGCGGCGATGGCGTTGGCCGCGTGGGAGAACCGGATCTGATCGGCCGCGATGCCGAAGACGGCGCCGAACCGTTCCACATAATCGGGGATGGATCGAAGGCGGCCGGCCAGCAGTTCCCAGACGCCACCGGGCCCGGCAAGATTGCCCGCAGCGGCCTGATCAGCGACCGGGTTTTCTCCGGGCTGACCCGCCATCTCGGCACCGCTGGTGACCGGGAACATAGCCTGGGCCGCGAGGATGTTCTCCAGCGAGTCTGGCAAGTCGTGGCCTGCCGGCGTGCGAAAACCGCTGGGGAAGCTCGCATCCATCTCGACCCGGCCGTCATGGAACAGCCGCGTGACCTCGGTACTGCCCAGCATGAACAGCGGCGGCGCGTTGCGCGGCACGCGCTCATGGACGGCCTCAGAGCCGGTGCCGCCGTTGCGGGTCACGCCGAGGCCGACACCGCCCTCCCCGACCGGCAGCGACAGGCCGTCTCCCGTGTCGGTCAGTGGGTGATGGCAGGTGGCGCATGAGATATTCAGATTACCGCTCAGCACTTTGTCGAAGAACAAGAGCCGGCCGAGCTCGACCTTGGCCGCGTCCGGCATCCGGCCATCGACGAATGCCACCGCCCCGTGGGCGACCCCCGAGAAGACCGCCAGAGCGGCAGCCGCTCCCTTCAGAAATGTATGGCTACGCATGGTTCCCTCGCCTGATGGATCGTCCGGGCAGCGCCCGGGGCGCTGCCAAGGTGTGACTGGTTGTGTTGACGAGGATCATTGTGCGGCTCCCGGAATTCACCAGGCACCCCGGCTATTGAACCTGAGTCGCGGAAAATGACACTCGGATCGCGGGCCGGAACCATCGTGCCAAGATCCGAGCCAGCCGCCCGTGCCCGCGGGTCTGGACCGAGAAACGCCTTTGAACTGATGGGGTCCCGCCCACAAAAAACCCCGCCGAAGCGGGGTTCTGAATTGGTCGAACGACCTGTCGGTCGATCGCTCTATTTCATTTTCGGCCGGATTCCGAGTTTCGTTACCCAGTAGGGCGTGTTGGGCTCGGGAAAAGTAGCATAACGGGCGTTGTTCACGTACAGGGAACTGCCGAAGATCGCGCCGCTCGCGACGCCATCCAGGTTGTCAGGATCGGTGATCGTTTCGACAAGTGTGCCCGATAGATTGCCTTTATCCAGTTCCACGACCTGGATCCGGTCGATGGAG
>CBDTYJ010000407.1:0-2254 GCA_965364575.1 uncultured Gammaproteobacteria bacterium | reverse complement strand
CCGGATATTTTCCCGGGCGGCGGCCCCACGGCCCTGGCCGAGTTCTTCGGTGATCACATGCTGGTCAACGGCATCATCTGGCCGTTCTACAACGTGGAACCCCGTCAGTATCGCGTCCGCTTCCTCAACGGCACCGACAGCCGTTTCATGCGGCTGAAGCTCAAGGTCGTAGCGGCGGGCGAGACGGATCCTGCGCTGGGAGTCGACCTGCCATTCCTGGTGATCGGCTCCGACCAGAGCCTGCGGGCCAGCGCGGCGCAGGTCAACGAGATCGACTTCATCCCCGGCGAGCGGCTGGATCTCATCATCGACTTCAAGGACGTTGCCTTCGGCAGCCGGGTCATCGTGGAGAACCTGCTGGGCGACGCCCCCTTCGGCGGCGATCTGCCGGATCCGGACGATCTGTTCCCCGATCGCCGCACGGATCGGGTCATGGCCTTCGACGTCAACCAGCCTCTCGACCCGGCCGTGATGGATACCAACATCCAGGACGGCGACGGTCTCAGCGGCGGCGTGGACGTGCCCAACACGGCCATCACCCGCAAGCTGGCCCTGTTCGAGGGCATGGACGAGTTCGGCCGGCTGCAGCCGCTGCTCGGGACCGCGGAGCCGGTCACCGACATCGCCGGCAACATGGGGGTGACCGGATCACTGACCTGGTTCCAGCCCATCACGGAGTACCCGGCTCTGGGCTCGACCGAGATCTGGGAGTTCTACAACGCCACCGGTGACGCCCACCCGGTCCATGTCCATCTGGTGCACTTCGAGGTCATGAACCGGGAAAGCTACACCGCGGATGTGATCGAGCAGCCCACGCTCCAGCACAACGGCACGTTTGGAACGGGCTTCCGGCTCGAGAACATCGTCCTCGGCGGCAGCCCGGCCGGACCGGGTCCGGCGGAGCAGACCCGCCGCGACATGGTGACCGCCCTGCCGGGTGAGGTGACCCGCGTCAGGATGACGTTCGCCAAGCCGGGCCGCTATGTCTGGCACTGCCACATTCTGTCTCATGAAGACCACGAGATGATGCGGCCGTTCCAGGTGGTATGAGTCGGCGGTGCCGAACCGGCCCGGCTGACGCAACAGGCGGATGGACGGCCACCGGGCCGTCCATCCGCCGAAGCTCCGAGGTTCAAGCGAATTGCCGAATGGGGGATGGTGACATGGCAACCGCAGCACACGAAGTTCCCGCAACACGCCGTCGCGCCCTGGTGGTGGACGACTCCCATATCGCCCGATATGTGTTGTCCGGCCAGCTCAAGCGCCTCGGCTTCGAGATCGAAACGGCCAACACCGGCGAAGCCGCGCTGAAGCAGCTCGCCGGCCCGCTGCCGGACGTCGTCTTCATGGATCACCTGCTGCCCGGCATCCAGGGACTGGAAGCCGTCCGCCGGCTCCGGGAGCAGCCCCGCAACGCGAGGCTGCCCATCGTGATGTATACGTCCCAGGACACCGATACCTTTACCGCGCGGGCCCGGGAGCACGGGGCCGACGATGTCTATCTGAAGACCGACGACGAGTCGACGCTGATGGATATCCTGGGGCGAATGGACCTGTTGCCGGAGGCGATCCGGCGGCGGCTGGACGGCTCGAACGTCACGCCCATCCGGGCCCAGGGCCAGGTAAGCCGGCCGGCGGCAGCCGGGGAGCCGATGGCGGACCCCGGTCAGCTGACGGACCAGCTCGGGCCGGTCCTGGACGCCCATCACGAAAAACTGCGCAGCGACCTGCTGGCCGAATTCGCGATCCTCGAGCAATACGAAGAACGCATGCGCAACGACCTGTTCGCCCGGGTGGACAACGTCACCCGTCACGCCGTGGAGCGGCTGGATCGATCGCTGAACGAGAGCGGGCAGACCATGGAGCGCAGGCAGCGCCGGCGGATGCGGGCGTTCAGCGCCATGGCGGCGGCTCTGGCTCTGGCACTCGCCGGGACCCTGGCCGCGGCATTCGGCCTGCAGCAGCGGCGGATAGATCAGCTTGAGATCCTGGGCATGGCCGCGACGGCGGATCTGGAGAGCCAGGTGCAGACCCTGGAAGCCCTGCAGCAGACCATCCCCGCGGCAGCCACCGTGCTGCCCGACCAGCCAGCACCGGCCGAACCTGCGGCAGAGACCCTGCCGGAGCCGGCTCCCGGGTTGCCGCCCGTGCCCAGCGCCGCCGGCGCACTGGTGGCGGAACTCCAGTCCATGGGAATCCTGGGATCGGTCCGCATCGAGACCAGCGCGGGCTCGTTCTGCGTGGGCTCGACCCT
>CBDTYJ010000406.1:0-2262 GCA_965364575.1 uncultured Gammaproteobacteria bacterium | reverse complement strand
CCGGTATGCCCCGGCGCCGTTCACCTCGCCGTTCCCGAGCATGTCCCAGAACAACCCGAACAACCCGACCCAGCCCGGCGTGGTCAGCGCCGAGAATGGCGGCGCCTTCGGCGGTCAGTCGGCGGATGTGGACACGGATGGTGACGGCACCGCAGACACCACCATCCAGGGTCCGTTCGATCTGACCCTGTTCTACCGGAATGTCCCGGGCGGTTTCCGCGATAGCCTGGTACAGGATACGCTGGTCGACTACACGGCCGGCGTGCAGGGCACCATCGACTGGCTCGGCGGCATGGACTGGGATCTGGCTGGCCAGTACAGCAAGCAGTGGTCCGACTCCGACGACCTGGGCTACGGCATCGGCCCGGCCTTCCAGTCGGCCGTGGACGACGGCAGCATCGATCCCTTTGCGGTGAACGAGCCGTTCAGTCCGACCCAGGCCGCGGCCCAGCAGGCTGTCGCGCTGACCGGTACCAAGGACTTCGAGACCCGCGTGGCCGCCATCGACGGTTCGGTCAACTTCGACGCCTTCCAGATGGAGAACGGCGCTGTGCCGGTGGTGCTCGGTTTCGAATACCGCGACGACAAGTTCGGTCAGGACTACGATCCGCAGTCCAACGCCGGTAACGTGCAGGGCACGGCCGGTGGCCAGGATGTCAGCGGCGCCCGTACCGTGAAGTCGCTCTTCGGCGAGACTTCGGTGCCGATCCTGTCCATGCTGGAAGTGGGCTTCGCGCTGCGCTACGACGACTACAACGACTTCGGCACGACCATCAACCCGAAGGCGAGCCTGGCGTTCCGTCCGATCGACAGCCTGCTGCTCCGGGCCACCTACGGCCAGGGCTTCCGGGCACCGAGCATGACCGAGTTGTACAGCGGTGGTTCCCAGAGCTTCGACGCCGGTATCGACGCCGTGTCTTGTGCCGCCGACCCGGCGGGCGATCCCAACACGGGCCGCGCCATCGGCAACCCGGACGATCTGCCTGCGGGCAACCCCTGCCGGGTGACCCAGTACCAGAACTTCCAGGGTGGTAACGCCAGCCTCAGCGCCGAGAAGTCCGACAACTGGTCGGCCGGCGTGGTCTGGAACCCGCTGGACGATCTGTCGCTGGCGGTGGACTACTACAACATCGAGCTGGACGACGAAATCGGCCTGCCCCCCATGCAGCAGCTGCTGGATGAGGAGTTCGCTCTCCGTCAGGCCGGCGCCACTGGCAACACGGTCGGCAGGGTCACGCGTCTGGGCAACGGTCGGATCGACTTCCTCGATCGCCGCAACGCCAACGTCCAGGCCCGCAAGAC
Organism: uncultured Gammaproteobacteria bacterium; assembly: GCA_965364575.1. Taxonomy (GTDB): domain Bacteria; phylum Pseudomonadota; class Gammaproteobacteria; order Steroidobacterales; family XN24; genus CAMYOC01. Next base: position 960 of record CBDTYJ010000406.1, on the reverse strand, counting down.
CGACGGCTTCGACTTCGAAGGACAGTACTCGTTCTCGCTCGGCAATACCGGTGACTACCGGATCAACGCCGAGTGGACCTATGTCAATGAGTACGAGGTCGATTTCGGCGACGGTCAGGGCTACACCAATCCGGAGGCCTTCGATCCGGAGAACCGCGGCACCGTGACCCTGAACTGGGCGCTCGGCGACTTCGGCGCGACTCTCACCTGGAACTACATCGATGACGCCACATGGGAAAATCTCGATGCCAGCGTGGACGATTACTCCACTGTCGACGTGCAGGTGTTCTACAACACCCCGTGGAACGGCACGGTCACCGTCGGTGCGAGAAACGTGTTCGACGAGGATCCGCCGACCAGCACCAACATCGGCAGCCCGTTCTACTCGAACTACCTGCATGATGTGTACGGTCGCGTGCCCTACGTCAGATACAGCCAGGATCTCTGATCCGGCCAGTATCTGGCAGGTCAACAGACCAGCGACGGCCCGCTTCGGCGGGCCGTCGTTTTTTTTGCCCGGCCCGATCCGCTTGTCGCTGCTCGTTAGCGGGTCCGTCCCGGTCCGGAGCGGGATATCTTGATAAGATTGCGGGACTGAGTCTCGCCCACAGCGCTGCCAACCGTGAATCAACCAAGACCGAACCCTCCTCGCGGCCAGAGCCCCGATCCGGCCCGGCTCCTGGCCGAGGCCACGGAGTTCCACAGGGCCGGTCGGCTGGTGGAAGCCGAGCGTATCTACCGCCGCATCCTCCACCAGGAGCCGGCCAATCCGGACGCCCTGCACCTGCTCGGGCTGGTCGCAAGACAGGCGGGACAGGGCGAAGCCGCCATCCGGCTGCTGCGCCAGGCCATCGCCAATAATCCCGCGGCGCCCGCATACCGGGCCCATCTGGCGATGATGTACGAGGAGGACGGCCGCTACGCCGAGGCCGAGCGCGAGGCCGGCGCCGCGCTGAAGCT
>CBDTYJ010000405.1:0-2286 GCA_965364575.1 uncultured Gammaproteobacteria bacterium | reverse complement strand
TATTCTCGTCCATGAGATAGAAGTCGCCGTTCTCGTCCTGGTTGGCGGGGCCACCATAGTGGCGCTCACCGGCCAGGTCCAGCGCGATATCCAGTCCCTGGTTGGCACAGCCGGTAACCGGGCTGTTGATGGCATCGATCGCATTGACCATGCCGGCGCCCTGCTGGAAGACGCTGTATGCGGGGTACCCGGTGTCGTCCAACGCGGGTCGTGCGGACGCGAGCAGCCGGCATTTCACATCGTCCGGCGTCAGGGTCGGATCGGCCTGCAACATCAGGGCCACCACACCGCTGACCACGGCCGCCGCCTGGGAAGTGCCCGACATGGTAAAGCGCCGCTGACTCGACTGCATGGAGTCCGGATGTGATTGGGCGATAAACGAGTCCGAAGGCATCCGTGCGACCACGTGGCCACCCGGCGCTACGACATCGGGTTTGACGAAACCTTCGTAGGTGGGACCCGCAGACGAGAAGGATGCCAGCGGATCGTCGGTGCCATCGACCGGCGTCCAGTTGTCGGACATGGCGCCCACTGTGATGACATACGGCACATTGCCTGGCACGTTGATCGACATCGGGTCGGGCCCGGAATTGCCGGACGAGACCACGACCACGATACCTGCCTGCCAGAGGCGCATCACCGCCTGGTTCAGCGGGTCATCCCAATAGTGAGACCGCGGCTTGGCCCCGAAAGACAGGTTCAGAACGCGTATACCGTGCAGCTCACGGTTCTTCAGCACCCAGTCGAGCGCGCCGATCACGCCCGCGTAGGTGCCGGACCCGTCGTCAGCAAAGGCACGGATCACGACGATATCGGTGCCGGGTGCGACCCCCTCATAGAGGCCGTCATCCCTCTTGGCGTTGGCCGCCATGATTGAGGCGACGTGCGTGCCGTGGCCGTTAGCGTCGTCCGCCGACCTGCCGCCGGTCAGATCGACGCGGACAATATTCCGGTCGGAAAAACCGTTCTTGAATTTCATCTTCCAGAGCCCGGTATCCACAACGGCGATCGTGACTCCGGCGCCGTCGATCCCGGCGGCGTGGAGCGTGTGGGCATCGACCAGTGCTGGCGGTGACGAATAGCCCGCCACCTCGGCTGCGTTCACGCCCGTATTGTCATACGTCATGCTCGTATCCGTGGACAGAGACGTATCGGCCGTCGTTGATTCGTACTTCCATGCATTACCCGCGCCGGCTGTCTGGAGGCCCTGGTCGGCGTGGAGCCGCACTCCGGGCATCGAACGCAGTGACCGGAGTTGTTCCGGATCCAGCCTCGCCGTCACCGCATCGATGATGTCCAACTCGTCGATCACGGGAGCATCGACCGCGGCTATGGCATCTGTCGCAGCAGCAACGCTGGCGGCCTGGATGATCCAGATCGAGGCGACTTGACCATCGGCATCCGATTGCCGGTCCGGATTTACCGACAGCACCGATAGGGCCAGAATCAGCAATGAGACCGGCACGAGATTTCCTGGACTTCTGACTTGTTTCCACATGGGTTCTGATCCCCGTTGTCGCTGGACCCTGGGTCGCGACGGTATGGCTGTATTAGATCAACCATATGAGCCGGCGGTCCGGGAACAGGTCTATCCGGGGGGCCAGCCGAGTGTGACGCAGGTCACATAATCGGACGGTCAAATTCATATCGCCGAATTGCCTGCGGTACCGGGACGCTGATCGATAGGGTCTCCGTGAGAGCATCCGTCGAGACGCCGCCATCCGCCCGGATGTCGCCGTCTGTCCAGCTGTCACTGTCGGCCCGGGAATCGCCGCCTGATCCTGCGCGGGATGTACTGAGAGCGACGATCCGGCCTGGGTATGGATCGCGAGCGGGATTCATTACTATGGGTCCAGGGGTGGGACGGCATCGAATTCTGCGATTGGAATCGATATGACCGGGTGCAATCATAAATTGCTGGCGGCACAACGAGATCGCCGTGCACGATGCTTCCCGGCCCTTTCGGCCAGGCATGCCGCACAACAGACTGACATTGGGTATCCGGTGGCCGGTGGAGATCGTTCGGCTATAAACCTCATCCGACTCTGCAGCGTCTAGTATGTCGACCATATTCGCAGCGTATGACACCTGGTGCTCGTCCCGGGTGCTGTTCGATTATGAAATCAGCGAACAGTCGCGTTGACGGTCGATCAAATTCCGCGGGAAACAGCTCGGTTCCCGATACGAAGGGGGAGACACAAGTGTGATTGGAATCGGTTTTTTCCGAAAGGCCTGGGTCAAGGTCAGCCTGCTCATCCTGTTGGTCATCCTGACACTGCTCGGGGG
>CBDTYJ010000404.1:0-2298 GCA_965364575.1 uncultured Gammaproteobacteria bacterium | reverse complement strand
AGATCACTCTGGCGCCTGACTCCGCCCTCGTCCCGGGCGGCGCAACGGTGAAGCCGGACGTTGACATCGACCCGTGGATCTACGGCGTCCATGTCGGGTATAAGTTCTAGGTCGACAATCCGCGCCATTGAAGACAGATAATTGAAATTGCCGAAGCGGCCCCGCACAGCGTTGTCGGGGCCGCTTTTGCTTAGAGACCGTGATAATTTAGTAGACGGTGTCCGGCCGGGGGAAGCGCTGGGCCCTCCGGACGGGAAGATCGTCATCATCGTAATCGGGTAGACCCAATGGACCGAGCACAGACTTATAACGACACGGTCGTCCGCCAGTTCACCATCATGACCCTGGTGTGGGGCGTGGTGGGCATGCTGGTCGGCGTCATCATCGCCGCGCAGCTGTTGTGGCCGGCCCTCAACTTCGATATCCCCTGGCTGACCTACAGCCGCCTGAGGCCGCTGCACACGAACGCCGTGATCTTCGCTTTCGGCGGATCCGCGCTGTTCGCCACCAGCTATTACATCGTCCAGCGCACCTGTCACGTGCGGCTGTTCGCCGACGGCCTGGCGGCATTCACGTTCTGGGGCTGGCAGGTGATCATCGTGCTCGCGGCTATCACCCTGCCGCTGGGCCTGACCCAGGGCAAGGAGTACGCCGAGCTGATCTGGCCGATCGATATCCTGATCGCAGTCGTCTGGGTCAGCTACGCGGTCGTGTTCTTCGGCACCATCGCGCTCCGCCGTGTGAAGCACATCTACGTGGCGAACTGGTTCTTCGCAGCGTTCATCATCACGGTGGCGGTGCTGCATATCGTCAACAGCCTCGCGCTGCCGACCAGCCTCGTGCATTCCTATCCGGTCTATTCCGGCGTGGTCGACGCCATGGTCCAGTGGTGGTACGGCCACAACGCCGTGGGTTTCTTCCTCACCGCCGGCTTCCTCGGCATGATGTATTACTTCGTTCCCAAACAGGCGGGTCGGCCGGTGTATTCATACCGGCTGTCCGTGGTGCACTTCTGGGCGCTGATCTCCATCTACATGTGGGCCGGCCCCCACCACCTGCATTACACGACCTTGCCGGACTGGGCCCAGAGCCTCGGCATGATGTTCTCGCTGATCCTCCTGGCACCCTCCTGGGGCGGCATGATCAACGGCATCATGACCCTGTCGGGCGCCTGGCATAAGCTGCGCACGGACCCGATCCTCAAATTCCTGATCGTCTCCCTGTCCTTCTACGGCATGTCCACTTTCGAAGGCCCGATGATGTCGATCAAGACGGTCAACAGCCTGTCCCATTACACCGACTGGACCATCGGCCACGTGCACTCCGGCGCGCTGGGCTGGGTGGCGATGATCTCGATCGGCTGCGTATACGCGCTGGTACCGAAGCTGTTCGGCCGCCAGCAGATGTTCAGTATCCGGCTGATCGACTGGCACTTCTGGGTATCCACCATCGGCGTCGTGCTGTACATCGCCTCCATGTGGATCGCCGGCGTGATGCAGGGTCTGATGTGGCGCGCCATCAACGACGACGGCACTCTGACCTACACCTTCGTCGAGAGCCTCAATGCCACCTACCCCTATTACGCTGTGCGTCTGCTGGGCGGCACGCTGTTCTTCGCCGGCATGCTGATCATGGTCTACAACGTCTGGCGGACCATCAAGGGCGGCGCCGCCGAGCGCACCGCCGTCATGCAACCGGCTTAAGGAGGCCCATCGATGAACCACGCAATCGTCGAGACCAAGATCGGCCTGATGGGCGTGCTGATCGCCATCGTTATCAGCTTCGGCGGCCTGGTCGAGATCGTGCCGCTGTTCTTCTCCAGCGAGGTGACCGAGCCGGCCGAGGGTATAGAACCCTACAGCGCCCTGGAGCTGGCCGGCCGCGATATCTACATCCGCGAAGGCTGCTTCGTCTGTCATTCACAGATGATTCGTCCGTTCAGGTCGGAGACCGAGCGCTACGGGCATTACTCCCTGGGTGGCGAGTCGGTCTATGACAACCCGTTCCAGTTCGGTTCCAAGCGCACCGGCCCGGATCTGGCCCGGGTCGGCGGGCGCTATGCGGACGAGTGGCATCGTGTCCACCTGATCAATCCGCGCGACGTGGTACCGGAATCCAATATGCCCGGATATCCATGGCTGGCGGAGCACGAGGTGGATGCCCGGGCCACGGTCAAGCACATGATGGCGCTGAAGACCTTGGGCCATCCGTATACCGACGAGCAGGTCGCCGCCGCCGAAAAGGAAGTCACCGGCAAGACCGAGATGGAAGCGGTGATCGCCTATCTGCAGGGCCTGG
>CBDTYJ010000403.1:0-2302 GCA_965364575.1 uncultured Gammaproteobacteria bacterium | reverse complement strand
GCGCGGACCTCGCTCATGTCCATCTTCGCGACCAACCCTAGATTCAGCTCCGTGATCGGCTCGTAAGCGGCTACCACCTGGGCACCGCGATAATCCTGCCCCACCATCCAGCCGCTTTCCTCCTTCAGCGCCCTGCGCATGGGAGCAGCCCGCTCGGTCTCGTACGGCACCACCTTGCGCACACCGTCTTCGGGGAAACGGAAGTCGGAGAGAAACTCGATCTTGTCTTCGCGCAGACGGCCCAGCACGAATTCGCCAGTCTCGCCGAATCCTCCGAGTTCGGCATAGCCCGCGGTGATCTGGGAGATAGTGGCCTCGGCAGACCCGCCGCTGAACCGGAGACCCACGCTCTGCTGGTCGAATCGCGCCACCGCGTTGATCAGCGTGACCTGCTCCCGCACCATGGCGCGCAGATCCTGCACGCGCTGCTCGAAATTGGCCCGGTACAAGGTCCAAAGGGTCAGGGCCAGGACCACCAGGGCGACCACCACCATCGAGGCCATCGCCATCCACAGGATCCTTCGCTGATCTTTGCCGCTGGATTTCGAACCCTCCAGATCTGCCATTCGCTGGCCCTCAGTACCGGTCAAAAGGAGTGCCCAGTATACGAGTTCCACGGCCCGGGACGGCATGCGACCCCTGTTACACATTCGCCGGGGCCTCCTGCAGAAGTCGATTCCCTCTGCCGGCGTCTACGGGCTGACCGCAATCCGACGATCGAACTCCACCGGCGGCGGGCCGTGCGGCCCGGTGCAGAAGACCTGGTGCAGCACCGCGTGCCGGTAGCGGAAGATGCGCGACAGCTGCCTGCGCACGATCGGATGGGCGACCTCGCCAAGGGGCGTCAGCGGCAGCGCATAATCCACATGATCGATGACGCGCGTGCCCGCTCCGGTCGTCAGGAATTCATGACGGTGCACCCATTGCCTGAACGGACCGGAGACCTGCTCGTCGACGAATCCCGCCGGCGGCTGCCAGCAGCTGATCCGGGTGCGCCATCGGAACGGGATCCCCCGGAGCCGGAGCCGGTACTCGATCAGCGCACCCTCCTCCATCCCGATCGGCCGCGGCGTGAGGATGCGGAAGTTCAGCTCGGGCGGCGTGATGCGCTCCAGATTGGATGCATCGCAGAAGAACGGGAACAGGTCCTCCCGCGTCTGCGGCACGAGTAACTCGGTGTCGAGTGTGTGGATCGCCATGGGCGGGATAGCTGCTTGGCTGCTTGCGGGGGACAGTTTACCTGTTCCCGCACGTGCACCAGTGGATACCCGGGCTCGGGAAAGACAGGCTGTAGGCCAATCGCACTCTGTCGGCCGATGAGGCCGGACCGACAGACCTGCCCTGTTTCCGTCGCAGCGTGGCGGATACGATGTCACGCCGCGCCTGGGCCACCTCGCCAAGCTCGAGCCGGCCTTTTTGTCCACAGGCGCCAGCCGGAAATTCGTATACTGTGCTCCGCACCTCCGAACGGAGACAAGACAGGTGGCGGGATCCGGGCTGAAGACATTCTTTGACGAACTCAGGCGGCGCAAGGTCATCCGCGCGGCGGTGGTCTACGTCATCGTTGCCTGGATCGTGGTGGAAGTCTCCTCCGTGGTGTTCCCGATCCTGCTGCTCCCCGAATGGTCCCAACGCCTGGTGCTGGGTTTGGCGTTGGTCGGCTTCCCGCTGGTGCTGGTGCTGGCCTGGGCCTTCGAGCTCTCGCCCGACGGCCTGCAACGGGAGCAGCCGCGCGAAGCCCTCGACACCGGCGTCAAATCGCCGGCAGTGGCCAGCGAGCCGGAGGCGCTCGCCGCTCCGACTGCCCGCTCCGACGAACGCCGCGCTATCGCGGTGCTGCCGCTGGCCAATATGAGCGGCGATCCAGAGAACGAGTTCTTCAGCGACGGCATCACCGAAGAGATCCTCAACCTGCTGGCGCGTCAGCCCGATCTGCGCGTGGTCTCCCGCACCTCCTCATTTTCTTTCAAGAATACCAAGCTGGACGTGCCGGCGATCGCGGACAAACTGGGCGTCGACATCGTGCTGGAAGGCAGCGTGCGCCGCTCCGGCAACCGGGTGCGGATTGTCGCCCAGCTGATCGATGCCAGTCACGACGCCCACCTGTGGTCGGCCGGTTACGACCGGGACCTGGACGACATCTTCGCGGTCCAGACCGAGATCGCCCGCTGCATCGTCGACGCCATGAACCTGGACCCGGACACCTGCATCGACTGCGGCGGCAACACCGAGAATGTCGCCGCCTACGACTACTATCTGCGCGGACGGCAATACTTCCATCAGACCACCGACGCCACGATCA
>CBDTYJ010000402.1:0-2318 GCA_965364575.1 uncultured Gammaproteobacteria bacterium | reverse complement strand
GTATTGGCCACGATCCGCAGGCTGTGGTCGTCCACGGGCACATAGCGATTCGGCAGCACCGGCATCATCTTGGCGGAATAGACCACCAGCGCGTGGACCAGCGTCCCGGGCTGGCCATGCTCGGCCACGCACTCCATCAGCGCTTTCAGCGCGGGGCGCTCCAGATAATTGAACAGATCCCAGCAGAGGATGATGTCAGCGTGTTCCCGACGCACCGGCGGCAACAGTCCCGCGATGGTCTTCGGCAGTTCCTCAGGCTCGGTCTGGTCCCGGACCGCGTCGAGATTTGCGGCGAAATCGCCGATGTCCAGACGGCAGCGGAAACGGCCGAACAAGGCCACGGTCCCGGCCTGGGGTGGCCCCAGGTCGAGGACGACGTGGCGTTGTTCGTCGTCTAGCCGATCCACCAGGGAGTGGAACAAGGGTGCGTTGAGCAACGCCTCGTCCAGACGGTCTGGCGGGTCGGATAAGCGGCCAAGAGCCTGGCTCATGACCTGATCTCCGCCTTCAGCCGTTCAACAGGAGCGCGGCGGCCCTAGCCGCCCGATCCGGTCTTCGCTTCGGCAAGCAGGTCCCGGCTCTTGTCCGATGACTGTTCGCCGCCGGTTTTGGCGGCGACGGGTCCGGACGGCTTACCGGCGCTCTTCTTGGCGCCGCCCTGACGGCCGAGCAAGGCATCCAGGGCTTCCGGATCCATCTCGATGGACCCCTTGAAACGGGCGCCATCCTCCAGGCTGACCCGCGGCGAGGTGACGTTACCGCGCACCTGAGCCGTCTCCCGGATACAAACGCGTTCCGTGCCGACCAGGTCACCTTCCACGTGACCGTCGACAAATACGGCTTGCGCATGGACGTCCGCATTGACCTTCCCGTCGCGTCCGACCGTGAGGCTGTTGTTGAGCAATTGAACGGTTCCGCTGACCTCGCCCTGTATGACCAGGTCTTCCTCACCGCGCACGTCGCCATCGATATGGATCGACGGGCCGATGATAGCTTCTTCCCGCGACTGGGAGCGGCGGTTCGGCGCCGGCCTGTTGGCGGGGCTGCTGCCGCCCGCTGCGGACGGCGAGTCCTGGTCTCCGGGTTGTTTCTTGCCACGTTCAAACATGTTGACCTCCATGGGTGTCTGGCGCGCCGGCCGTCGGCGCCGTTTCTCCCCCTGACCCCGATACTCAGTCATGCATGAGGCTAAATCAACCGTTTCACGATGCTACGGCCGCGGCCGGAGGCCAGCCGCCCGGTCCCGGAGGCTGCGGCGCCGTCATCCCCACAGGCTTTGCAGGGTCCAGGGCGAGCCGTCGCCGGTCCAGAAGCTGCCGTCAACGAAACGGTAGTTCCGATCCAGCCGGTCGATGGTGGCCATATCCTCCGCGCCGAGCTTCGTTTCGCCGGCCGCGAAGTTCTCGCGCAGGCGCTGGGGGTTGGAGGATTTGGGGATCACGCTGGTGCCCCGGTTGAGAGCCCAGGCGATCAGGATCTGGGCGGGGCTGAGCTTGTGTTCCCCGGCCAATTCCACAATCTCAGGGTCCTCCAGCAGTGCCGGCTCATCCGGTTTCTTCAGCATCTCTGATCGGTCCGCGGACCCCAGCGGCGAATAGGCGGTCAGGACCATGTCCTGCTCGCCCGTCCAGCGGACGAGATCGCTCTGGGCCAGATAGGGATGACATTCCACCTGGTTGACCACCGGCCGGATGGTGGCCGAGTCCAGCAGCTGCTCGATCCTCCCGCGGCTGAAGTTGGATACGCCGATGTGGCGGCAAAGGCCGCGCATGACGGTCTGTTCCATACCGGCCCAGGTCTCGCTCATCGGTGCCTCGGCGTCGCTCAGATAGTCTTTACCGCCACGGGGGAAAGTCACGCCGGGACGCAGTGACACCGGCCAGTGCACCAGGAACAGATCCAGGTACTGAAGCCCCAGGTCTGCAAGGGTGCGTTCCAGCGCCGGCAGCACGTCGGCGCGCAGGTGATCGGAGTTCCACAGTTTCGACGTGACCCATAGATCTTTGCGCTGCACCTCGCCGGCTTCCATGGCGGCCTTGAACGCCTCTCCGATCTCGGCCTGATTGCCGTAGATCGGCGCACAGTCGAAATGACGGTAGCCGATGCGGATCGCCTCGCGCACGGCTTCACCGACGATGCCGGGCTCTGCCTTCCAGGTGCCCAGGCCCAGTGCCGGCATGCAGCTGTCCCTTCCCATGTCGAAACTCTTCACCGCCGCCCTCCTTGCTGTGTGTCCCCGGCGTCCGTCTGACGGACCGGGCAGATTGCCCGCAGGGTTGCGGCTAGTATAAGCACATGACTGCCAGCCGCCGTGTGAG
>CBDTYJ010000401.1:0-2337 GCA_965364575.1 uncultured Gammaproteobacteria bacterium | reverse complement strand
ACCAGGATCAGACACAGGCGATTCTCGGAATCCATTTCGTAATTGGTGAGCAGGCGCAGATCCTCGAGCACCTCGTTTCTTAAGTGGTGGGCCTCATCGATGACCACCACGATCCGCTGCTTGGCCTCGCGGGTCAGGCGGGTGACCTCGGTGCGGATCGCGCGGAAGGCGCCGGCGCGGTTATGGGTGCCGTCCAGGCCGAGCTCCCAGCCGATAGACTGGTACATATCCATGACCGAGCCGGTGGACAAGGGGACGTAGAAAAGCCGATAGAGGCCCGGGTGCAGGGAGGAGGCGACCTTGCGGCACACCGTCGTCTTGCCGGAACCGGCCTCGCCGGTGAACAGCCCGATGGCGCGTAGCTCGAGCAGATGCTTCAGCCGCGCCTCCGCCTCGGTGATGGCGGCGCAGGCGAACAGCTCCTCGGGCGCGAGCTCGGCCTCGAACGGGAAGCGGGTCAAGGCGAAGTGTTTGCGGTACATCAGCGATTCTCCTTCGCATCGGCATCGCCGAGCTCGTGGAGCTTCAGCCCGGCGGGGGCGGATGAATGGCGTTTCACCAAGCAATTGGCAGCGAGATCCACCGGCCTGGCCAGCTGGATCTGTCTTCCTTCGTGCCAGACCTGCAGCGGGCGCCGGGGCGGCGCGAGGGGATCGTAACGCAGGGTGACCTTGGCCCCGACCAGCTCGGCCTCGACCTCGTAGAGAACCCCGGCGAGGCTGACCGTGCGGTCCTTGTTGACCTTGCGCTTGGCCTCGAAGAGGAACAGATCATCCAGATCCAAGGTGGGTTCGGGGAAGCGCACCTGCTCGGCGGTTTGTGCCCAACGCTCCAGAGGTGTTTCCCCGTCGAGTCCGTGATGGGGCGTTTGGTGATATTCGCCTTCTATCCAGCCGGCGAGTCGGCGGTTGAGCGCCTCCAGACTCCGGCTATCCTCCGCGCTGAGACGGGTCAACAGCTGGGCGCGAAGGGTGCGGAAAAACCGCTCGATTTTCCCCTTTCCTTGGGGCTGGAACGGACGGGCATGGATCAGCGCGATGCCGAGCTTGGCGCACACCAGGGCCAGCTGCTGAGAGCGGTAATTGCTGCCGTTATCGACGTAGAGTCGTGCCGGAAGGCCGCGACGCAGAATCGCCTGCTTGAGCAGCGGAAGGAAGGTGGCGGTGTTCTCCGCGAGGGCGAAGGCGGCGTAGGGGATGACCCGGGTGGCATCGTCGAGGAAGGCGATGAGATAGCTCTTGCGTTTGCGCCGTCCCTCCACTTGGATCGCGGGTCCATGCATCACATCGCTCATCCACAGCTCCCCGGCGTGTTCGAAGGCGAAACGGCGCCGATCGTGCGCATTCGGTTGTTTGGGGTCGCGGCGCATCAAGCCGTGGCGCGAGAGCAGCCGATGCACCGTCGAGGGTGCGAGGGTGAGCTCCGGTGGCATCGCCTCGCCGGCCAGGGCTTCGCGGATGACCAGGCGTACCGACAGCGCTGGATTGGTCTCTTTGATCGCGAGGAGACGCTCGACCACTTGCGGGGGAAGCGTGCGCGACTGACCTCGGTCGGCGCGGGGCTTGGGCATCAGGGCATCGAAGCCGCCGGCGCGGTAGCGCTTGAGCCAATGGCGGATGGTCTCGGGGGCGACATGCCGGCGTGTGGAGCCCGGAATCGTGTAAGCGGCCTCTGCCTTTTCCTCAATGCGCCGATACAGCCCCTTGGCGCCTGGAGGTAACTGCACCAGATCGGCAATGAGGCCATAGCGGAACAAGGCCACTTCATGGCGGTAGTCGGAATCGGAGTCTTGCATCGGTTACCCTCCTCGGCTCGGTGATGGAATTGACCTTGAGACGAGAAGCTACGCGATCGCCGCCGGCGGGTCCGGTCCTGCTTGCTGTTGGTTCGGTGATTCGGCTTCACCGGCGTGTGCCGGCGGGGGTCGGAATCCGAGCGGAGGCGGTAATTGTGCAAGCTGCGCCTCGGCGATTTCGCGCAATGCCGGTAGCACCCAGGCGCACCCAAGGCGCTGGCGAAACGCGCTGACGGTCGGAAGACAACTGGCAAAGAGGTCGGGGAACAGACCGAGGAGGAGAGTCAGTGCCGTATGCACCGGCTTGAGACGTCGGCGTAGCCAGCGCAAGGCTCCGGGCAGCTCAATATCGAGGCGCAGCGCATCGGCTGCCGCCTCCCGGCTTGGGGCCTGCTCGGCGACAAAGACTACCTGTTCGACCTCCTGCAGGGAGCCTGAGAGGCGCGCGGCGAAGCAATCGGCGAGCAGGCTGAAAGTACTGTGACCTTCGGGACAGTACCAACGTGGAATCCGGGTTCCGGGGGGATTGACCCGCTCGTAGG
>CBDTYJ010000400.1:0-2383 GCA_965364575.1 uncultured Gammaproteobacteria bacterium | reverse complement strand
CATGACTCAGAACCCCCTTCCAACAAGTCTCACAGCGGCCGACCGGACAGTTCCCGAGGCGGCGCCAGGGCGCCGGGCCGGTACTGTCCTATGATTGCACGATCATGAATCTCCCGCCAGCAGGATCATCCGCAGATGACCGCCACGCGTGTTCGTCAGCGCCCGGGGGCCGCCGCGGAAACGGGCGGCCGCTCACGGAAGGACAGGGTCTGATAACGGCTAAGCCGCAGGGTCGGCGACCAGTAGTCGGCCGGAAGGCCAGCCTTGCGTTTCAGCGCTCTGACGAAGTCGAGAGGCTCCGTGAGTTGCTCCCAGACTTTTGGCAGGAAGGTGGCGCGCGCAGGCCCTTCCTCCAGCAGCAGACCGTCGATCAGCGGCCTCAGCCGCGCCAGCAGTTCCTCCTGATCGCGGACCTCGAGCGGAACCATCGGTGTGAGCACCGAGATCTCTATCCGTAACTGCTCCAGTTCAGATGCGCCCAGGCGAGGGAAACGGAAGTCGCGGAACGCGGCATTGAAAGCCGCGATCCCCACATCCTGGGCCAGCGGCCTGGTGGCTTCCAGGGAGCCGACACATCCGCGCAGGGCGTTGTCGCGACGCAGGGTCACGAAACTCGCTCCCGGCCGGGCCAGGGCGCCGGTGAAATCGTCTGCGGAATACCTCGGCGGCTGACCGCTGGTGAGGCCCTGAGCGATGGATCCCCTGGCCAGATCGAGCAGCCGGTCCTGTTCGGCCGGGCCGAGTTCAGCAGAGGACGAAGCTGCCATAGCCCACCACCCGCTTGCGGTCGCCGGCGGTGTCACCGGAATTCCGCAGGTCCACCGCTTCGATGGAGAGCGCCCGGGCTGCTGTGGAGCACATCAGCCCGTTGATGGCCCGGGCCCCGCAGGCCTCCTGGTCACACAGATCGGCACGGCGCCCGAGGATCTTGTCCCGGGTCCGGCCGTCGATCTCCCGGGCCTCTTCATAGTCGAGAAAGTGGGACAGGTCCGAACTGATCACGATCAGCGTCTCCGGGCCGCCCCACAGGGCATCGATGACGGCGCCGACCTGCTCGGCCGGGCATCTGCCCACGGCGATCGGGACCAGGGCGAAATCGTCCAGCACCGTCTGCAGGAAGGGTAACTGCACCTCCAGACTATGTTCCCTGGCGTGGGCGGTATCCGAGACCTGCACCCCTGGCATTCCGGCTATCCGTTCGATCGCATCCCTGTCCAGGGGCACCCGCCCCAGGGGAGTGGCGAAGGCGCTCTGCGAGGGCACAGCCATGCCTTCCAGCCAGACCCGGTGTGCTGGTCCCAGCAGCACCACCCGGCGGATCGCCGCCCGGACCGGTTCCAGTCTGCGGTAGGCGCGGGCGGCCACCGGGCCGGAGTAGACGTAGCCCGCGTGCGGGACGATCAGGGCTTTGGGCGCGGGACCGGGAGGAGCTGGATCGCTGGAGGCGAGCAGGTCCTCGAGTTCCCGGCGCAGAGGTTCCGGGTTCTCCGGATAGAACAGTCCTGCCACTGCGCTATGGCGTGTAGACAGCATATAAACTGCGGAGCCTGGCTCCGCTAATCAGCCAACTATAATTGAGATATAGGGGTTAAGACCCCAACTAGCAAGGTATGGACAGCACTATCGTCTCAACCCGATTCTGGCACGTCCTCGACGACGGCCGGATTCAGTGCGACCTGTGCCCGCGGCATTGCCGTCTGCGGGAGGGTCAGCGGGGCCTGTGCTACGTGCGCCAGCGGCTGGAGGATGAGATCAAGCTGGTGAGCTACGGCCGCTCTTCGGGATTCTGCGTGGATCCCATAGAGAAGAAGCCCCTCAACCATTTCTATCCCGGCAGCGCGGTGCTCTCGTTCGGCACCGCTGGGTGCAATCTGGCCTGCAAGTTCTGCCAGAACTGGGACATGACCAAGTCCCGGGAGATGGACACCCTGGCGGACAAGGCGAGTCCCGGGCGCCTGGCGCAGGCGGCGGCCGAGACCGGCTGCCGCAGCGTGGCCTTCACCTACAACGACCCGGTGATCTTCCTCGAATACGCCGTGGACGTGGCGGCCGCCTGCCGCGAGCGGGGCATCAAGACGGTGGCGGTCACGGCGGGCTATATCGACCCCGAGCCGCGCAAGGAATTCTTCGCCGCCATGGATGCGGCCAACGTTGACCTCAAGGCCTTCACCGATCTGTTCTATCACAAGATCTGCGGCGCTCATCTTGCGCCGGTGCTGGAGACGCTGGAGTACATCAAGGCCGAGACCGACACCTGGCTGGAGCTGACCACGCTGGTCATCCCGGGCCAGAACGATTCCGACCAGGAGTTGGACGCCATGACCCGCTGGGTGGTCGCCCATCTGGGGCCTGATGTGCCCATGCACTTCACCGCTTTCCATCC
>CBDTYJ010000399.1:0-2393 GCA_965364575.1 uncultured Gammaproteobacteria bacterium | reverse complement strand
TGGTCCAGCGCGGATTTGCAGACGCCATGTCCCGCGGCTATCGCGCCATCGACACTGGCGATTTCGATGAGGCGGTCAAGGCTTTCAAACAGGCCGCCAGAGTCCGGCCTGGCGCGCCGGAACCCGACGCCGGTCTGGCGGCCGCCCGGACGGCGAGGACCCTCGACAAGGTGCAGACCCTGGCGATGAAAGCCAGGGAGATGGAGCAGGCTGAACAATGGCGGCAGGCGGCGGAGGCCTACCAGCAGATACTGGCCATCGACGCCGGCGTGATCCTCGCCAGCCAGGGCCTGCAGCGGACCCGGGCCAGGGCGGAGATCGACGAGAGCCTGCAGGCGTTCCTGGCGGACCCCGAGCGGCTTTACGCGCCGGATGGCGTCGAGCGGGCCCGCGCCGCGCTCGCCGCCGGCGGCGAAGTGGCCGAACCGGGGCCGCGGCTGCGGGCGCAGATGATCGCGCTGGATGCCATGGTCGACAAAGCGGTCAAGCCCGTGCAGGTATGGCTCGAGTCGGATAACCTCACCGAGGTCGTGGTCTACCGGGTCGGTCGGCTGGGCAGTTTCGAACGCAAGAATCTTGAACTCAGGCCCGGCGACTACACCGTGGTCGGCACCCGCGCCGGCTACCGCGACGTGCGGCGGCAGCTGCAGCTGCGGCCGGGGATGGACCGGACATCCGTGAGCATTCGCTGCGAGGAGCCCATTTGAAGCCGACCATCGCCGTCATCGATATAGACGGCCGGCGGGAGTACGCGGTGGTCCAGCTGCCGCTGCCGCTGGGCGCGGTCGCCGATTCCGGCGGCGGCATCCGCCTGCCCGGGGAAGGAGCCGGCGCGGTAGCGTTTCTCGGGCTCTCCGGCGATCGCTTCTTCCTCCAGCCCGGGCCGGACAGTCAGGCCGGCCGCATCGATGGCCGGGCCCTGGACGGGTCACGGTGGATCGACGGCGGCGAGGTGCTGCTGGCCCGTGGGTGTGCGGTCCGCTTCGAATTGAGCGAAGACGGGCTCAGCGTCCAGGTCGATCCGGACCCCGAAGACCGGGTCACGGTGCCGCCCTCGATCATCGAGCCCGAACATACCAGGGCCACAGCCGCGGCCCCGATCCCCATCGAGCCGCTGGCCTACGAGCGCTCGAAAAAGACGCCGCGGGCCGGACGTCGGCGGTTCCCGCTGGTCGGCGCCATCGTCTCTTCCGGGCTCGCACTCCTGGCCATTTCCATCTGGTATATGTTCACCGCCCGTTCGGTGGAAGTGATCATCAGCCCGGTACCGGATCGCGTCTGGATCAGCGGCGGTTTCGACGTGCCGGTGGGTTCCCGCTACCTGGTCCGGCCGGGCGACTACACGCTCAACGCGCGTCTCGAAGGCTATGAGCCGCTGGCCGAGGACATCGAGATCAGCGACGAGCGCAGCCAGACCCTGCGCCGAACCCTGGAACGGCTGGCCGACCGATTGTTCGTCGACACGCCGGGCATCGAGGCAGCCCGGGTGCTGATCGATGGCGAGGACGTCGGTAGCGTGCCGCTGGCCGATGTGGCGATCCGGCCGGGACGTCACCGGATCGAGATCCAGGCTGACCGCTACCGGCCGGACATCCGTGAGCTGGACGTGGAGGGCGGTGGCAATGATCTGCGTCTGGAGGTGACACTGCAGCCGGACTGGGCCGAGATCACGGTGAGCAGTGATCCGCCCGGAGCCGAGGTGCTGGCCGACGGCGAGCAGCTCGGCGTCACGCCGCTGACGGCGGAACTCCGCAGCGGAGCGCGTCAGCTGGAGTTGCGTAGCCCCGGCTTCAAGACCTGGCGGCAGCCGCTGCAGGTGGAAGCGGGCGTGGCGCAGCGACTGCCGACGGTAGCGCTGGAACCGTCGGACGGCAGGCTATCGTTGCGCACTCAGCCAGCCGGCGCCACCATCCTCGTCGACGGTGAATTCCGCGGTCGTTCGCCCCTGACCCTGGATCTGGATCCGGGCCGTGAGTACCGTGTGCAGGCCACACTTCCCGGGCACGAATCCGTCAGCCGGCGATTCAGCCTTCGTTCCGGCGAGGAACGGCGGACATCCCTCCAGCTGCCGGCCGTGACCGGTGAGGTGGAATTCGTGGTCCATCCAGCCGGTGCGGAACTGTTGATCAACGGTAAATCCAGGGGCCCGGTGCCGGCGCGGCTGTCCCTGATCGCTGTCCCCCAGCGGCTCGAGTTCCGCAAGCCCGGCTACGCCAGCCAGACCCTGACCATCAACCCCAAACCAGGTCTGGATCAGAAGGTGGAGATCACCCTGCTGACCGAGGCGGCCGCGCGCATGGCCTCGATCCCGTCGCGTATCCAGACGCCTCAGGGGGCAGAGCTTGTGCTCGTGCCGGCGGGGCGCCTCACCATGGGCACGCCGCGGGGTGAGC
>CBDTYJ010000398.1:0-2422 GCA_965364575.1 uncultured Gammaproteobacteria bacterium | reverse complement strand
GCGACGATAGCGACGGAAATGCCCGACGCGCTCGTCCATGCTGGAATACAGGACCTGGAAGGCCGGCACATAGAGCAGCAGGCGCCCGCCGGGGCGGAGTATACGGCGGATCTCCGCCAGCGCCGCGCGATCGTCCTCGATGTGCTCGAGCACGTTCAGGCTATAGACGTAGTCCACGCTGCCGTCGGGGATCGACCCGGCGTCTCCGATCACGTCCAGACCCTGGCCGGCGATCAGAGCCCGCAGAGGCCCGTCCGGCTCCAGGCATCGCACCGGCAATCCCTGGTCGCGGAGCAAGGCGGCAAAGGTGCCCGACCCCGCGCCGAAATCCAGCGCCGGCCCGGAACCTGAGCGATGGTGCATGACCAGATCGACGAGGAACCGGTTGTAGCGCTCCGCCTCGCGCATGGCCTCCAGGTTCTCGACGCCGGTATACGCAGCGTCGCTCACTGGCTGCGTCCTGCCTGCTCGCGGCCGACGAAGACGAACGCCCGGCTGGCGACAAAATTGAACAGCAGCGCCACCGCGGCTCCCGCCGCGAGGGGGATCACCGGCCAGGCATGCAGGCTCTCGTACACGGTGACGAGGATGGCGAATACGGCCAGGTTGACGATGGCACCGAATGTCTGCACCAGGAAGTATCTGCCGTACTCACGGGCCCGGTCTGCCGATGCCGATCCCGAAAATGCATACTCGCGGTTCAGCCGCCAGGTGGCGAGCACGGCGAGCGTGAAGGAGATCAGACGGGCAAGATAAATATTGATGCCCAGCAGTACCACGAGGCCGGTGATCACGACCGCCTCGATGACAAAGCCGACGGCACCGGCACCGGCAAACAGCATAAGCTGGCGGGGGAGTCTGGCGTCTGCCCCCATCTACTCGCCGCGCCGCCGGCCGCGGTTGCCGACCGCGGGCACCGCCAGATAGTGCATGCGCTTCGCCTCGCGGCGGCCGCGGGTCACCGTATCCAGGATCATGCCGGCTGTGAAGCTGAGCACTGCGAGGATCATGATGCCGGTAGACAGGATCGCGGTCGGGAAACGGGGCACCAGGCCGGTCTCCAGGAAAGTGACCAGCAGAGGCACCGCCAGCAGGATCGAGACCCCGGCGAGGATGGCAGCCAGGATCGAAAAGAACTGCAGCGGCCGCTCTTCTTTAACCAGCACCGCGATGGTCCGCATGATGCGGGCCCCGTCGCGGAAGGTGCTGAGCTTGCTCTCGCTGCCCTCCGCCCGCTCGAAATAACGTGTCTCGACTTCGGCCACGGGCATGGCCAGCTCCAGCGCATGGACGGTCAGCTCGGTCTCGATCTCGAAACCCGCGGACAGGGCCGGGAAGGACTTGACGTAGCGGCGCGAGAAGATCTTGAGACCCGACAACATATCGCGGAAGCGGTCGCCGAAGATCTTGCGCACGAGACCGGAAAGCAGCCGATTACCGAAGGCATGGCCGGGCCGGTGCGAAACGCCGGCTTCGGTGACCCGGGCCCCATTGACCATGTCGAGCGGGCCGGCGAGCAACAGATCGATCAGGTCGGGCACCGCGGTGGGATCGTAGGTGCCGTCGCCATCCACCAGTACGTAGATATCCGCCTCGACGTCCGCGAACATGCGGCGGACCACAAAGCCCTTGCCCTGATGGCTCTCTGCGCGGACGACGGCGCCGGCGGCCGCCGCCACGTCTGCGGTCCGATCGCTGGAGTTGTTGTCGTAGACGTAGAGGGTGGCCGACGGCAGCGCCTCCCGGAAACCCCGGACCACCGAGCCGATGGCGGCCTCCTCGTTGTGACAGGGGATGAGGACCGCAGTCCGGAGCGGCGGCTGACGGTCTTCGGGATTCTGGGAGTTCGACGCCGGGTTATTCATCCGGATCAGGCGCTGTTCACCGCAGCGGGCCGGGTCAGCCCGCGGCTAATAGTACGCACCTGACCGGGCGAAGCAAACGACCTCCACCGCGGATGGGCAGGTCAGTCCTGGGCGAAGCTCAGGCCCTGATCGTCGGCGTCCACGCGGATCACCGTACCTGGCTTGAATTCTCCCCGCAGGATCGCTTCGGCCAGCGGATTCTCCACCTGTTGCTGGATCGCGCGCTTGAGCGGCCGCGCCCCGTAGACCGGGTCGAAACCCGCTTCGCCGAGACGCGTACGCGCCGCATCGGTGAGCCGGATCTGCATATCGCGCTCCGCCAGCCGCCGTTCCAGGTAGCCCAGCTGGATATCCACGATCTTGCGGATCTGCTCCATGCCCAGCGGATGGAACACCACCACGTCGTCGACGCGGTTGATGAACTCGGGCCGGAAATGCTGGCCGACGACCTCCATGCAGGCCGCCTTCATGCGCTCGTAATTGGCCTCTCCCGACAACTCCTGGATCCGCTGGGAACCCAGGTTGGAGGTCATCACGATCACGACGTTGCGGAAGTC
>CBDTYJ010000397.1:0-2433 GCA_965364575.1 uncultured Gammaproteobacteria bacterium | reverse complement strand
CGACGCGCGGGTCCGATGCGCCGCGATAGTCATTGAAGGCGCAGATCACTTCCAGAGGACTGGCCGGTTTGAAGGCGCAGGAGGGTTCGTTTTGCTGGCGGATGCCCTGGTCGGGGAAAAACAGCGTATCGGGGGCCGTAAATCCCGGCGGATCCGGTGGCGTCGGTCCGATCACGTTGACGTTCTCGTCGGGCACGCCTTCGGTGAGCTGTCCCCAGACGGTCCCGGAGACAACGACACAAAACACGCCCAGCCCGAAAGCCAGACACCTTTTCAAGCACATGATTTTTCCCTCCCCCTAGGTGCCAGAGCGTAGCGCCGGCGGGTCTTTTCGCCAAATCTCGTTGGGCAGGCGGCCCGGGGAAGGGGTGAATCCGTTTACCTGCAGCCCGGATCGAGCTGGAAGAAGGCCTTTATATGGGCCCTTTATCCCATATGGATCACACGCTGCCGCCCGATTATCCATAATGCAAGTTCGTCCGGCAGCGCAGCGCGCCCAAAGCCCGTCCGGCCCGTTGGCCGGGATATGCGCAATTCGGGAGCGTCTCACCTGACTTGCGTCAGAAGATCCCACGCTGGCCAGCGCTCGGCATGGGGCCGAGAACCAGGACCGCCCCCGACGAACGCCACCCCGCACGCCTATGCAAAACGACCTGCAGCCGGCACCCGGCGGCTCTTTCCGGCGTTATGCAAAATGAGACTCAATGCCGGAACTCTGCCGGGGGCCGCTGCTAGGATCGCTACAATCGCGCCAGATCGGCCCGCCGCCGGGCGTGGTGATCGATCATCGAGGGCATGCCCCATGACACGACGGACAGCGCTATCTCTCCGGGCATTGCTGCCGCTGCTGGCCGTGCTGGCCGGACCCGCAGCAACCCCCGCCGCCGCCGAAGATGCTGCGGCGTCCGGGCGATATTACCTGCCGGTCGTGGTGGCGTGCCGGCCGGACCCCGGCGATCAGATCCTCGAATTCATATGCCGCCGCATCGCCGCCGACGCGCCGGAGCTGGCCCATGCTCGCGGCATGACGCTCTCGGTGGAGGGCCCGGTGCACCCGCGGGATCACTGGCAGCCGCCGCGAGACACCGTGGCGCTGGAAGTGGTGCTGACCGGCACCCGACCCGCCAGCCAATTCGCCCAGAAGGAAATCACCGCCAGATTGATCGGGCCGCCCCTGGGCGGCGGAGAGAACTGGTCGACGGGCATCGCCGCAACCGGGGTGCCCCGTGACCTGGTCCATCCGGTCGCCGACGCGGTGCTGGCCAATATCGACGCCTTCCTCGGCCGGCGCGCCGCGCTGGCCGCCAACCAGAGATAGATACAGGCTCGCATACCTCTCCCGACCTGGTTCGTGCCAACCGGTGCGGACTTTGTCGCGGCGGCCGCTGATCGGCGATCTGCGAGCCGACCACTCCGTCCCTTACCCATCTATAATGCGCCGCCTATGGCGATCCATGATTTTGCGGCGATCCTCAAGCGGTCGGTCCAGGCCCATCAGGAAGGCGACCTCGTGGCGGCCGAAGCCGGTTATCGGGACGTGCTGGCGGCGCAGCCGGGCAACATCGACGCCACCCATTACATGGGCATGCTGGCCTATCAGCGCGGCAATCTTGATGCAGCCATGCGGCTTCTGGGCAACGCCGCCCGGGCACGTCCGGATGATCCGGCGATACTCGCCAATCTGGGTCTGCTATTCAGGGCCACGGGTCATCCGGAGCACGCCGAGCGGGTCCTGGCCCGATCGGTGGAATTGAGGCCCCAGCAGTCGGAAGCATGGCTGAACCTCGCCCAGATCCGCAGCGCAGCCGGACGCATGGACGACGCCATGGTCTGCTTCCGCAAGGTACTGGAATTCAGCCCCGGACACCGCCGCGCCCGGGTCGGCCTCGGCCGCCAGCTGGCGGCGACCCGCCGCTTCGACGAGGCCGCGACCATCCTCGAGGAAGGCCTGACACTCGATCCGACCGATCCCGAACTGCAGCTGGAGCTGGCCCAAAGCCGAGAGCTGGCCGGAGACCCTCTGGAAGCCGCGGAACTCTATCGCGCTGTCGCCGAGCGGTCGGAGGAACTGCGAGCCCGGGCCCTGGCGCTGCTCAGCAGCAACTATCGCAAGCGGCAGCGTCCGGGTTCCGCGTTAGTGGCCGCCCGGTCGGCCGCCTGGGCCGACCACGGCAGCCCGGAGGCCTGGCGGGCGCTGGGCCAGGCGCTCAAGGAACTGGGCCGGCTCGACGAGGCCGCCGAGGCCTTCCGCAAGGCACACGCCATCCTGCGGACACCCGGCTCCAGCCACGGCGAGAATCGTCTCAACATCCTGCAGACCTCCAGGGCGAAGCTGCGCCACGACATCGAGCAGATGCGTCATCTGCTGCGAAAGGAGATACCGACGGCGATCGAGCTGAAGCCCCTGATCGACGATTACGAGGCGCTGCTGAA
>CBDTYJ010000396.1:0-2470 GCA_965364575.1 uncultured Gammaproteobacteria bacterium | reverse complement strand
TCAGTGCCCGGCTGCGCGTCCTGATGGGTCAGCGCCTGCCGGACCTGATGAACAGGATGGATGCCGCCGGCGTGCCCTGGTCGCCGAGCCGGGGAGTGCCGGTTGCCGACTGAGGCGGAGCCGGCTTCAAAGGGACGGGCAGCGGACTGGCTGCCGGTCCTGACGTCGCTGCTGCCCGGGCTCTGTCTGGCTTCGCCGGCCGATCTGGAGACCATGCAGGTGACCGCGACCCGGGATGCGCGGCGGGTGCAGGAAGTGGCGCCGGCGGTCACCATCGTCGGGGCGCCGGAGATCCTGCGCGAGAATCCCCAGGTCCTGGCCGAAGCGCTGCGCGGTCAGGTCGGCACCTGGTTTCAGCAGACCACGCCGGGGCAGGGGACGCCGATCGTGCGCGGTCTCAAGGGCTCTCAGGTGCTGCATCTTGTGGATGGCATGCGGCTGAACAACGCGTTCTTCCGCAGCGCGCCCAACCAGTATCTGGCGCTGGTCGACCCCTATGCGATCGAGCGGATCGAAGTGGTCCGCGGTGCCTCGCCCAGCCTGTATGGTTCAGACGCCATGGGCGGGGTGGTCCAGGTCCTGACGCCGGAGCCCGGGCTCTCGGGGACACGCTGGGACGCCCGTAGCCAGATCCACGGCATGGCCGACACGGCGGACCGGGCCCGCCTGCTGCGGCTGCAATCCGAAATCGGCCGCGGCGGCCTCGGCCTGATCGGCGGCGTCAGCTGGCAGGACTACGGCGACCGGCGCACCGGTGACGGGCGGGTCCGGCCCACCGATTACGACGCCCGCGCCGCCGACCTCAAGTTCCTCGCCGGATCGGGTGAGCGCTCCGAACTGATGCTCTCTGTTCAATATGCCAACCAGCCGGAGACCCCGCGCATCGACGAACTGGTGCCCGGATTCGGCCAGGACGAGCCGTCGTCGGAGCTGTTCGAATTCCGGCCCAACCGGCGCCTGTTCTATCACGGCCGTTACCGCTGGACGCCGGTCACCGACTGGTTCGAGCAGATCGAGATCCATGTGGCCCGTCAGGTGATCCGGGACGACCGGCGAAGCCGGGATTTCGGTTCCGCAGTCACGGTGAACGAGGATAACAAGAGCACCCTGGACGGCCTGACCCTGCAGCTCGATGCCCGGCCCGCGGAGGCCCTGCGGCTGACCGGCGGTCTCGAGATCTATCGGGATACGGTCGACAGCCGCCGGGTCGAGACCGAGGCGGACGTGACCACGACGGTGCCCAGCCGCTTCCCCGATGATTCGACTCTGGACAGCGCTTCGGTCTACCTGGGCGCGGACTGGCAGGCGAGCGGGCGCCTGACCCTCGGGGCCGGCGCCCGCTACAGCGAGTTCGACATCAAGCTGCCGCGTGCGCTCGACGGCACGGACGTACGGCTGAAGCCCGACGACCTGACCGGGGATGTGCACGCCGCCTGGCGTCTGACGCCCACCGTCAACCTGCTCGCCAACCTGGGTCGTGGTTTCCGGGCGCCCAACATCTTCGATCTCGGTACGCTGGGCCCGCGTCCCGGCAACCGTTTCAACGTGGCCTCGCCGGATCTGGAGCCGGAATCGGTCATCAGTATCGATGTGGGGGTCAAGATCGACCGGCCCCGCTGGCAGGCGGAGTTCTTCGTGTTCCGGCTGGATTACGATGACAAGATCACATCCGTGCTGACCGGCGAGACGACGCCCGACGGCCGCGACGTGGTCACCAGCGTCAATGCCAACGAGGCGGAACTCTACGGCGTGGAGGCGGGCGGACGCGCCCAATTGAGCGACGCGCTGGAACTCTACGGCGTGCTCAATTACACCCGCGGCGATGAGAAAGAACCGGGTGGTGAGGAGGATCCGGCCGATCGGGTGCCGCCTTTCAACGGCAAATTCGGTCTGGTCTACACCGGGTTCACGGACCTCCGCATCGAGCCCTATATGTTGTTCGCCGATGATCAGAGCCGGCTGAGCCCCCGGGACGAGGCCGATTCCCGTATCGATCCCGACGGCACGCCCGGATGGGGGACGCTGAACCTGGACCTCGCCTGGTATCCTGTCGGATCGCTGGAACTGGGGCTGAAGGCCGAGAATCTTCTCGACAAGACATACCGGGAGCACGGTTCGGGCATCGACGCCCCGGGGATCAATCTGGCAGTCCGGGCGAACTGGGTATTCTGAGAGACTCCGGAGGCCGGGCGGAAACGGATCCGCACGGGCGGCGCGGAACTCAGGCCGCGACCCGGGGTCCCTGCAAACAGGGCCGGTGACACACCAACATCCGACTGCGGGGTACCGCCGTGAGTATTTTCAAACGAGTTTCATTGATCGGTCTGTTGTCGACCACGCTGGCTTCGGCTGGACTGCTCCCGGCGCCGATCGCAGCCGCCGCCGAAGGCTCCGATCTGATCCCCCGGGACCTGCTGTTCGGCAACCCGGAACGCTTCCGCGGCCGCGTCAGTCCCGACGGCAGCAAGAT
>CBDTYJ010000395.1:0-2473 GCA_965364575.1 uncultured Gammaproteobacteria bacterium | reverse complement strand
TGGCGAGGGTTGGGTGGACGCCCTGGTCAGGCTTTATGCCGACGGCGTGTGGCAGTTCGCCGACAGCCACCGCCGGGACGGCTACAGCGTGGTGCTGTTCGGCGCCCACGGTATCCAGTACGCTCATCCTCCTGCCGATCTGGTCGAGCGGCTGCGCGCGCGCGATGACGTCTCCAGCATACAGATCACCTTCCACGAGGATCGCCCGCCGGCCAGCCACTCCATGCCGCCGGGCGGTTTCCGTCTCGCTATCGTCAATACCTTCGATCTCGACGCCGGGCGCCGGGTCCGCGAGGAGCTGGCTTTGAGCTTCTGGTCGACTCAGCAGCTCTTGAAGCGGGGAGGGCGCAGACGCGCGTGACCGACGGCGTCGAAGACATCGAGAACGTCTGGATCCCGCTGGGGGACGGTTGCCGGCTGGCCGCGCGCATCTGGCGCCCGGACGACGCCCTCGACAACCCGGTCCCGGTGCTGCTCGAGTTCCTGCCCTATCGAAAGCGCGATTTCATGCGCCATCGGGACGAGCCCATGCACCGGTATTTCGCCCGTCACGGATACGCGAGCGTGCGGGTGGATCTGCGCGGCTCGGGCGATTCGGCGGGTCTGCTGTTCGACGAGTACTCGGACCAGGAGCACGCGGACGGCGTCGAGGTGATCGCCTGGCTGGCGGCGCAACCCTGGTGCAGCGGCGCCGTCGGCATGTTCGGCATCTCCTGGGGCGGATTCAACTCACTGCAGATCGCGGCGCGTCGCCCGCCGGCGCTGAAAGCCATCATGGCCCTGTGCGCCGCCGATGACCGCTACACCGACGATGCCCACTACATGGGCGGCTGCCTGCTGACCGAGAATCTGCAGTGGGGTGCCATTTTCATGATGAACCAGGCCCTGCCGCCGGACCCGGAGATCGTCGGCGAGATCTGGCGGGAGGAATGGCGAAGTCGGCTCGAGAACCTGCCGGTCTTTCCCGAGGTGTGGATGCGCCAGCCCTGGCGCAACGAGTACTGGAGCGCCGGCTCGGTGCGTGATCACATCGAGCAGATCGAAGTGCCGGTCTACGCTATCGGTGGCTGGGCGGACGCCTATTCCAACGCCGTGCCACGCCTGGTCGCCAGCCTCAAATCACCCTGCAAGGGATTGATCGGCCCCTGGGCCCATACGTTCCCGCATCTGGGCATCCCGGGACCGGCGATCGGATTTTTGCAGGAGGCCCTGCGCTGGTGGGACCGCTGGCTGAAGGACATTGACAATGGCATCGAGCGTGAACCGATCCTCCGGGTCTGGATGCAGGAGACCGTCAAGCCTGAGCCCCAGTATGAATCCATGCCGGGCCGCTGGGTCGCGGAGCCGGTCTGGCCGAGTCCCGACATCGAATCCTCGACGTTCTACCTGTCCGCCAACGGATGCACCCGGGAACCTGGAGAGCCCGAAGACCAGATCCTCTCATCGCCCCAGACCTGCGGCATCCGTGGCGGTGAGTGGTGCGGTTTCGGCAGCGACGGCGAGATGCCCCGCGACCAGCGGCCCGACGATGGTCTGTCCCTGACCTGGGACACGCCACGGCTGAAGCAGCGCATGGAGATTCTCGGCGCGCCGGTGGTCCGGCTCACCCTGCAGGCGGATCAGCCCACCGCCAACGTCATCGTCCGCCTGTGTGACGTTGCGGAAGACGGGTCCTCGCTCCGGGTCTCCTATGGCGTCCTCAATCTCAGCCATCGCCACGGCCACGCGGCGCCGGAACCGCTGGTCCCCGGGGAGCGGATCGTCGTCGACGTCCGGCTCAACGATATCGCCCACGCATTCCCGGCCGGTCACCGAATCCGCGTTGCGGTATCCACCGCTTACTGGCCGATCATCTGGCCGAGCATCGCCAAAACGTGTCTGCGGATCACGGCCGGGGAGAGCTTCCTGACCTTGCCGGTACGGCAAGCCCGTGACGAGGACTCCGGGCTCGCGCCGTTCGAAGCCCCGGCCATGGCGGCGAGGCCGGCGATCAGGCGCGTCAGGCATCACGAGTTCAGCCGCCGTCTGGCGATCGACTTGACGACTAACCGGTTCCACTACGAGCTCAACGGCAGCGAGTTCGATGATGCCAGCCTGGTGTACTTCGAGGATATCGACCTCAGGGTGGGTTATACCCTGAGCAAGTGTTTCGAGATCAGCGAGGATGATCCCCTGTCGGCGACCGAGATCATCGAACAGCGGGCGACGCTGACCCGCGGTGACTGGCGGGTCACCGTGCGCATGTCCATGACCCAGACCTGTGATTCCGAAGCGTTTTGTCTCAAGGGGCGGCTGGAGGCCGACGAGGGCGCGGAGCGTTTCATCGAGCGCGATTTCGACGTCAGGGTGCCGCGCCGCCTGGTGTGATCCGCGCCCATGCTGTCGCGACCAGGGTCTCCAGCAATTCGGCATAGCTCCAGCCGGCGAAGCCGGCCATCACCGCGAGCTTCGCGTCGTAAGCCCAGGCGGGGTT
>CBDTYJ010000394.1:0-2486 GCA_965364575.1 uncultured Gammaproteobacteria bacterium | reverse complement strand
CCAACTCGACGATCTCCACGCCCTCCGGGACCTTGACCTCGGACAGCATGACCATCTCATCCAGTTTGAGGTCGGCGATATCGATCTCGATGTATTCGGGCAGGTTCTTGGGCAGACAGCTTACCTCGATCTCGTTGTACAGATGGGCGACCACGCCACCCTCCTGCTTGACGCCGTAAGCCTTGTCCTCGTTGACGAAATGGATCGGCACCCGGACGCGGATCTCGACGTCCTCGAGCACTCGCTGCAGATCCACATGCATGATCTGGCGCTTGGCCGGATGCCGCTGCAGATCCTTCAGCACGCAGGGCTGAGTCTTGTCGCCCACGGTGATGTTCAGGATGCTGCTGTAGAAAGACTCGTTGTCCAGGTTATGCAGCAGGGCCGTGTGATCCAGGCTGAGAGGCCGCGGATCGCGGTTGGCGCCGTAAAGGATTGCAGGGACCTTACCGGCCCGACGCAGGCGGCGGCTCGCACCCTTGCCCTGGTCGGTCCTGTCCTCTGCCAGGAGGTTGAATTTCTGGCTCATGTTTACGTTTCTCCGTCTCTAGTAAAACCCGGCAAGCCCGCGACCAGGCCTCCCGGAACCCGGCCGGCCACCCTGGCCGACCCACAAAAAATTTTCTAATCCACGTACAGCGAGCTGACCGACTCTTCGTCGCTGATCCGGCGCATGGTCTCGGCCAGCAACTCGGCGGTGGTCAGCTGCCGGATCTTGCTGCTGGCCCGTGCCTCTTGACTGAGCGGGATGGTGTCGGTGACCACCAGCTCGTCGAGCAAAGATTCATTGATCCTGGATACCGCCGGTCCCGACAGCACCGCGTGGGTGATGTAGGCCACGACCTTGGTCGCGCCCTGGTCTTTCAACGCCTTGACCGCCTGACACAGGGTCCCGGCCGTATCGATCATGTCGTCCACCAGCACGCAGACCTTGTTTTCCACGTCACCGATGATGTGCATCACCTTGGCCTCGTTGGCCCGCGGCCGGCGCTTGTCGATGATCGCGAGGTCGGCGTCATCCAGCCGCTTCGCCAGCGCCCGCGCCCGCACCACGCCGCCGACATCGGGTGACACCACGACCATGGGCGAATAGCGCTGCTTCCACGCGTCGTGCAGCAGCACCGGGGAGGCATAGACATTGTCCACCGGGATGTCGAAGAAGCCCTGTATCTGATCAGAATGCAGATCGACGGTCAGCACCCGATCCACGCCTGCCGTGACCACCATGCTGGCGGCGAGCTTGGCGGTGATGGCCACGCGCTGGGCCCGGGGCCGGCGATCCTGCCGGGCATACCCGAAATACGGGATGACGGCGGTGATCCGGGCCGCCGAAGCCCGCCGCATGGCGTCCGCCATGACCAGCAGCTCCATCAGATTGTCATTGACCGGCGGGCAGGTGGACTGGACCAGGAACACATCGCGTCCACGCACGTTCTCCATTACCTCGACCGTGACCTCGCCGTCGCTGAAGCTACCGACGTGGCACTTGCCGAGGGGGAATCCCAGATGCTTCGCGATATTCTCGGCCAGCTCCCGGTTGGCGTTGCCGGAAAAGACCGCCATCATGCCGAGTTCCACGTTCCGCTCCCGTGCCAGTGTGCCTGTCATCACGATCGACTGCCGTATCTCTGTACCCGGCCGATCCGCCGCCGGCCGCCCGGCGCGGGGTTGGCTGGGGTGGCAGGATTCGAACCTGCGAATGACGGGATCAAAACCCGCTGCCTTACCACTTGGCTACACCCCATTTGCCGGGTCCGCGAGTCTGTGTCGCGGCGATTATGTAAAGTCCAGCAGGGGCGAGCGATTGCGACCCGCAGCGACAAATGCCAGCCACTTCGACGGCACTTGAGCGCCAGCATCGCGGGCCCCTTTTTCGTCATCGAACGCCGCGAACACACATGCGCCGGTGCCGGTCAGCCTCGCCGGAGCGAATCGCCCCAGCCAATCCAGCGCTTCGGCCACCGCCGGGTATCGGCGCCTCACCACCTCGGTACAGTCGTTCCCGCCCCCTTGGGCAAGGAAACGGGATATTGTGATTGGGGCTGAATTTCGTGTCAAACCGGGGTCCCGGAACACCTCAGTCGTGGGCACCCGGCAGCCAGGCGCGATCACCAGATACCAGGGCTCTTCCAGGGTCAGCAGCGTCAGGCGATCGCCGATACCCTCGGCCCATGCGGCCCGCCCGCTCACGAACACCGGCACGTCCGCACCGAGGCTGGCGCCGAGTTCCTGGAGCCGCTCGCGCCGGAGACCGGTTCCCCAATAGTGGTTCAGGGCCACCAGGGTGGTGGCGGCGTCAGAACTGCCGCCACCCAGACCGCCGCCGTCAGGGATGCGCTTGGCGACCTGGATCTCGGCCCCGCGCCCGCAGCCTGTCTCTTTTCGCAGCAGCGCCGCGGCGCGCACCACCAGGTCCTCCTCGGCCGGCAGACCCGCCAGCCCGAGCGGACGGGTGATGCGGCCGTCGTCCCGGGGCAGAAACCGCA
>CBDTYJ010000393.1:0-2496 GCA_965364575.1 uncultured Gammaproteobacteria bacterium | reverse complement strand
GCCGAGGTGGCGGAATTGGTAGACGCGCTGGCTTCAGGTGCCAGTGGGGGCAACCCCGTGGAGGTTCAAGTCCTCTCCTCGGCACCATCCCTGCAGGCCGCGTCCGACCCTTAGCGGATATCGATGGCGCATGCCTGGGCGTGCTCCACGGCCGTTATGCCGGAGTACCTTACACTCCATCGCTTGATTGCCGTGCTGCTATTCTTTTCCCGTGGGGGAAATTGCGTGAGGGAAAGGCAGCTGCCATGCGCTACCAGGACGTTCCTGACCACCTCATCCGACGCATGATCGAGCTGCGCCGGACCTTCCATCGACGTCCCGAGCTCGCTTTCGAGGAGGCGCGGACGGCGGCGACCATCATCGCGGAACTCGAAACCCTGGATATCCCTTACTCCTACGGCGGCAAGGGCTCGGGCGTGGTCGCCGATCTTCAGGCATCCAGTGACCGGCCCACCATCGCCCTGCGTGCAGACATGGATGCGCTGCCCGGCGCCGAGAACACCGATCTGCCCTTCGCATCGAGCATCGAGGGCAAGATGCATGCGTGCGGACACGATGCCCATATGGCCATGGTGTTGGGTGCGGCACGATTGCTGGTCGACTCGCCTCCGGACGTGAACGTGCGGTTTGTGTTCCAGCCGGCGGAAGAGCGCGGCGGGGGTGCGCGGACCGTCATCGCTGCCGGTGGACTCGACGGCGTCGATGCCATATTCGGCGGACACGTTACCCAGCACTACCGCGTCGGCGAGATCATGGTGGCCGAGGGTGTGATCACCGCCCAGTCGGACCGTTTCGTGATCGATGTGCGGGGCAAGGGCGGCCACGGCGCGCGGCCCCACGAGGCGACCGATGCCGTGGTCGTGTCCGCCGTCCTCATTACGGCGCTGCAGACCCTGGTGTCGAGAGAGGTCGATCCGGTGCATCCCTCGGTCATTACGGTCGGCAGGATCGAAGGTGGCTCGGCGCCGAACGTGATTGCGGAGACCGCGAGACTGGAAGGCAGCATACGGACGACCCGGGCGGACATTCGTGATCACATCCACGGCGGCATTCGCCGGATGGCCCGCGCCATGGGCGAGCTGCACAATGCCAAACTGGAGGTGACGATCGACGCCGGCTATCCGCCGGTCGTCAATGCGCGTCGCGAGGCCAGGCTCGCGTATCTCGCGGCCGAGCGGGTGGTCGGGCACCAGGGTCTGATGCAGATGGACCATCCCAGCATGGGGGCGGAAGACTTCTCCTATTATCTGGAGAGGATCCCGGGGTGCTATGTACGCTTCGGCGCCCGTCCCGAAGGCGACCACTACGTGCCGTTGCATAGCCCGGCGTTTGATATCGACGAAGGCGTGCTGGCCGTTGGCGCGGCATTCTTCGCGCAGCTTGCTGCCGACGCGGCCGGGGAGTACGCGATGTGACCGGCGATTTCATTCCGTCGCCGGCTCCGACGGTCGGCATGGAAATGGAGTTTCAGCTCGTCGACCCGATCTCCCTGGACCTGGTCGACCAGGCGCTTCCGCTGCTCGAGTTCTTCCCCGACAGGCGCTACGTCAAGCCCGAGCTTATCCAGAATACGATCGAGGTCGCCAGCGAGCCCTGTGACGGCCTAAGTAGCCTGCTGCAAAACCTTCGGGATCTCGTAGGCGGCGTGGTCAATCGTGCCGAAAAGTTGGACCTGCGCCTGTGCGGCGCCGGCACACACCCGTTTTCGCAACATCTGGCCCTGGTGACGCCCCTGCCGCGATACCTGGCGATGGAAGAGGCATTCGGCCTCATCAGCCACACTCAAATCACCTTTGCGACCCACGTGCATATCGGCGTCAGCTCGGGTGAGGAAGCTGTCCATCTGATGTCCGATCTGAAGCCGTATCTCCCGTTCCTGATCGCGCTGTCTGCGAACTCCCCTTACTGGCGTGGCTACGAAACCGGTTTCGCGGCGTACAGGCAGCGGATTCTGGCATCTAGCCGGTCCTATGGGATGCCACCGGACTTCGCGGACTGGCAGGCCTTCGAGCGTTTCCTCGAGACCTCGATCCGCGCCGGTATGTTCGAGTCGGTCCGCGACATCCACTGGGATGTCCGCCCGCGCCCGCATCTCGGCACGCTGGAAGTGCGGATCATGGACGCTCAGCCGACCGTCGCGGAAGCGGTCGCTCTCGCCGCCTTCATTCGCGCGCTGGCGGCGTTTCTGCAAGCGACTCGCGAGCATGACAGGGAATCGAGACCCTGCCGTCCGCTGCCCTGGTGGGCCCAGAAAGACAACTGTTTCAACGCCTCGCGCGGGGCGATGCAGGCCCCGTTCATCGTCGATGAGACCGGGGCCACACGCGTCCTCGAAGACGTTCTGAGGGAGACGCTCGAGGTCACCACGGAATACGCACACGATGATGTGGAACGCGGGTTTCTCGGCCGGCTCGCCGAGGTCGTGGCGCACCCACCCTATCGGCATCAGCTCGACATCGGCCGCGCAGATTCCTGCCAGGCCGTGGTGGGCGCGCT
>CBDTYJ010000392.1:0-2501 GCA_965364575.1 uncultured Gammaproteobacteria bacterium | reverse complement strand
TCCGGCGCCGACTGGGATCGGCCGCGTCGCCGGATCGCGCCACCCGGGCCCACCGAGTGGCCCTGCTCCACGCCATCGACCGGGCACTGGACATCAGCAAGCCCGCCACCTGAGCCAGAAGCTGGTCCCGGCCCGGGTCCGGCGTCCCGGCAGCGTCGGGTGCGGTCGACGGCCGGGCTCCGGGATCCGGCCCCGTCGCGCCGCCGGCTCCTGCGGGTGGCCGCGTCACCTTGTGGTAGATTGCTTGACCCCGGATCGAGGATCTCGGTCCGCCCGGTCAGCGCTGGAGGTGAGGGCGTGGACAAGGTCTGGCTGAAGAACTATCCGCCCGATGTGCCGGCAGACATCTCCATGTCTCCCGGTGACACCGTGGTCACGATGCTTGAGGACAGCTTCCGGGCATTTCCGGATCGCCCGGCCTTCGCCTGCATGGGCAATACGCTCAGCTACCAGGAACTCGACAGGCAATCCGCCGCGTTCGGCGCCTGGCTGAGACATCGGGCCGGGTTGGCGCCCGGCGCCCGGGTGGCGATCATGCTTCCGAACATTCTGCAATACCCGGTAGCCATGTTCGGTGCCCTCAGGGCCGGCATGGTCGTGGTCAACGTCAATCCCCTCTACACCGCCCGCGAGCTGCGCCACCAGCTGGCGGATTCGGGCGCCGACGCGATCGTCATCCTGGCCAACTTTGCGCACGTGCTGGAGAAAGTGATCGCCGAGACGGCAGTCCGGACCGTGGTGGTCACCGGTTTCGGGGATCTGCTGGGCTGGCCCCGGTCGGCGCTGGTGAATTTCGTGATCAAGCGGGTCAAGAAGATGGTGCCCGGCTACTCGCTGCCCGGACACGTCAGATTCGGGCGCAGCCTCGAGGAGGGCAGGGACCTGCCTCTCGAGCAGCCGGAGATGGATGGGGAGACGCTCGCTTTCCTGCAGTACACCGGCGGCACCACGGGGCCTTCGAAAGGCGCCATGCTCCCGCACCGCAGTGTGCTGGCCAACGTCCTGCAGATGTCGGCCCTGACTGATCCGGTGACGGAACCCGGTAAAGAGATCGTCATCACGGCACTGCCGCTCTACCATATCTATGCGCTGGTGGTGAATTGCATGTGTTTCATCCGCATCGGCGGGCTGAACGTGCTGATCCCCAATCCCCGCGACGTGCCGGGGTTCGTCACCGAACTCAAACAGTGGAAGTTCACCGCTTTCTTCGGCGTCAATACCCTGTATAACGCTCTCGTCCATGATCCCGATTTCCCGGATGTGGACGTATCACATCTCAAGTTGAGCGGCGGTGGCGGCATGGCGGTGCAGAGCGCCGTGGCCAGCCGATGGCACGCGCTCACCGGCCGCGTCTTGCTGGAAGGTTACGGTCTCACCGAGTGTTCGCCGGTCGTCGCCATGAGCCAGCTCGACCGGACCGAGGTCTATACCGGAGACGTGGGCCTGCCGCTCCCGTCCACGGAGATCTCCATCCGTGGCGACGACGGCGAAGAGCTGGCCCTCGGCGAACCCGGCGAGTTGTGCGTCCGTGGTCCCCAGTTGATGCAGGGCTACTGGCAGCGGGAAGACGCCACTCGCGAGAGCTTCCATGAGGACGGCTTCCTTCGCACCGGCGATATCGCCACCGTAGACGAAGGGGGATATCTCAGGATCGTCGACCGGGCCAAGGACATGATCCTGGTATCCGGCTTCAACGTTTACCCCTGTGAGGTGGAGGACGTGGCGACCCAGCATCCCGGGGTGCTGGAGGCGGCCTGCATCGGTGTGCCGGACGAGAAATCGGGGGAGTCAGTGAAATTGTTCGTGGTCGCCAAGCCTGGCGCCCTGCTCGAGAGCGAGGACCTGATCGCCCATTGCCGGGAGAACCTCACCGCCTACAAGGTCCCCCGTCATATCGAGTTCCGCGACGAGCTGCCGAAGACCAATGTGGGCAAGATCCTGCGCCGGGCTCTGCGCGAGGCGTGAACGAATCCGGTCGTCGCTGGATCCAATTCACTATGAAAAGATGTCTCATCCGCCCGGCCGCTGCGTGCCTCGTGATGCTCGTCTCGGCCTCGGCGTTCGCGGTGACACCGTTCAAGGCCGAGTACAAGGCCCTGATCAAACTGATCCCGGTCCAGGTTGATATCAGCCTCAGAAAGGTCGGCGACGGTGAGTACGCGTTCAAGTCCGACATCCATACCCGGAGCTGGGCCTCTTTTTTCGGCGGCAATGTGGTCGAGACCAGCCGCTTCAGGGTCAACGGCGCCGAGGTGGAGCCGCTGGCCTACGAAAAGCGCGACGAGTTCAGCGACGACGACAAGGACATCGAGACGCGCTTCGAGCCTGACGGTGAGATCGTCTCGCTCTATCGCGGCGAAGAGAAGCGAGTACGCCAGGACGGTCTGGTGGTGGACCTGCTCACTTTCCGTTATCTGCTGGCCCACGATCTCAGCCGGGACCGATTGAAGGACCGCTACTACATCGTGGACGGCAAGGGCCGGATCAAGGAAATCGAGGTC
>CBDTYJ010000391.1:0-2504 GCA_965364575.1 uncultured Gammaproteobacteria bacterium | reverse complement strand
TGGACGGCGGCGGCGCGAAGATGAAGTCGGAACAGGCACAGATGCGGCTGGACAAATGGCTGTGGGCTGCGCGCTTTTTCAAGACCAGGGGCCTGGCCCAGAGCGCGATCAACGGCGGCAAGGTGCATGTGAAAGGCCAGCGGGTCAAACCGTCCCACGCGGTGAGGCCCGGAGACGAATTGAGCGTCTCCAAAGGCCCGTTCCGCTTCATCGTCACGGTGGTGGCCCTCGCGCGCCAGCGGGGGCCCGCATCCGTCGCCGCGAACCTCTACGAAGAGCATCCGGAGAGCAAGGCGGCGAGGGATCGGCTGCGGGAGGAGCGGGCTCTGCAACGCAGCCTGAAATCAGGTCCGGAATCCCGCCCGGACAAGCGTGCCCGCCGCCAGATCGTGCGTTTCACCCGTCGCAGGGAGGGATGAGCATGCCGCGACCGCAGACCCCGCTGCTGGCTGCCGACGTGGTGATCGAACTGGCCGGGATCGCCCGGCCGTCCGTGGTGCTTGTCCGACGGGCCAATCCGCCGTTCGGTTGGGCCTTGCCCGGGGGATTCGTCGATATCGGTGAGACCGTCGAGGCCGCGGCCAGGAGGGAAGCACTGGAGGAGACGGGGCTGCGGGTCTTTGATCTCGAGCTGCTGGGCGTCTATTCCGACCCCGGGCGCGACCCCCGCGGGCACACCGTCAGCGCCGTCTTCATCTGCCGTGCCGAAGGAGAGCCCTGCGCTGGAGACGATGCGGCCGAAGCGATGGCCTACCCGCTGGAAGCCCTGCCATCGCTGGTGTTCGATCATGCCCGCATCCTCGCCGACTACCAGGCCCGTCGGGCTCGCCGCGAGGATCCAGATCCCTGAGAGGCCGATGCGGCGGATGTCCGTATCTCCTATAATTTGCGGACCGAATCCGCGCCCGCTGACCTGCCCGATCCGAGCGGTGCAGCGGGGGCCTCCCGAAGAGGATCCACGCCGTGCATGCCACCACGCCCATCGCCCCTCACACCGCATCCATCGTCCATGCCTCAGACGCCCAGCCCGAGCCGTCGCTGGTCCGGCAACTGAATGCCGCCTACCTGGCGGACGAGGAGGCGGTGGTCCGCGAGCTGCTGCCCATCGCCACCATGGAGCCAGCGGTCAAGAAGCGCATCCGTGAGACCGCCGGGGAGCTGGTCCGGGCGGTGCGGGCCAATCGCGGCAAGACCGGTGGCCTCGATGCCTTCATGAGCCAGTACGATCTGTCCTCCCAGGAGGGCGTGGTGCTGATGTGCCTGGCCGAAGCGCTGCTGCGGGTGCCGGATAAGGAGACCGCCGACAAGCTCATCGCCGACAAGCTTCTTGCCGGCAACTGGAGGGAGCACCTCGGCACCAGCGAATCCGCGTTCGTCAACGCCTCGACATGGGGGCTGATGCTCACCGGCCGCATCATCCGACTCGATGAGGAGACGGTCGAGCATCCGAGCCGGTTCATGAAACGGCTGGTCGCCCGCGCGGGCGAGCCGGTCATCCGTGGCGCCATGCGTCAGGCGATGAAGATCATGGGTCACCAGTTCGTGATGGGCCGCACCATCGCCGAGGCCCTCAGGCGCTCCCAAAGCGGCGACAACGCCCAATATCGCTATACCTTCGACATGCTGGGCGAGGCGGCACTGACCATGCCGGATTCCCGCCGCTATTTCGAGGCCTACTGCAAAGGCATCGAGGCCATCGGCACGACGGGGTTCAAAGCCGCATCGGTATACGCGGCGCCGAGCATCTCGGTGAAATTGTCGGCGCTGTATCCACGCTATGAATACGCAAAGCGGGAACAGGTGATCGCCGAGCTGCGGCCCATGCTGCTGGAACTGGCCCTGCTGTCGAAGAAAGTCGGAATCGGCCTGACAGTCGACGCCGAGGAGATGGATCGCCTGGCCTTGTCGCTGGAGCTGTTCGAATCGGTCTACCGGGATCCGCAGCTGGACGGCTGGTCCGGATTCGGCCTCGCCATACAGACTTACCAGAAGCGCGCCCTCGCGCTGGTGCGCTGGCTGATCGACCTGGCCAAAGACGTCGGCCGTACCATTGAGGTGAGGGTGGTGAAGGGCGCCTACTGGGATGCGGAGATCAAGCAGGCTCAGGAACAGGGGCTGGACGATTACCCGGTCTTCACCCACAAACCTAACACCGACGTGTGCTATCTGGCCTGCGCCCGGGAGCTGTTGGCGGCGCGGCCCCATATCTACTGCCAGTTCGCCACTCACAACGCACAGACACTGGCCAGCATCGTGCACCTGGCCGGCAATCGGGAAGGCTTCGAGTTCCAGCGTCTTCACGGTATGGGCGAGGAGCTTTACGACGAGGTCATCGGCGAGGACAAGATGAACCTGCCTTGCCGCGTCTATGCGCCGGTAGGCAATCACGAAGATCTGCTCCCTTACCTCGTGCGGCGTCTGCTGGAGAACGGTTCGAACACGTCGTTCGTCAACCGGATCGTCGACGAGGACGCGCCCATCGATGCGATCGTCGCCGATCCCGT
>CBDTYJ010000390.1:0-2512 GCA_965364575.1 uncultured Gammaproteobacteria bacterium | reverse complement strand
ATCAGCCGGTCACCAGCGTCTCCGACGGCCACCGCCGCCGAAATCGCCATACAGCGCTCGCCGGCGGAACCGTAGGCCGCGCCCATCAGCGCCCGGGCGGCCTGTTCCATGTCCGCATCGGGCATCACCACCATGTGGTTCTTGGCCCCGCCCAGGGCCTGCACCCGTTTACCGTGGGCGCTGGCAGTGGTGTAGATGTATTCGGCCACCGGCGTGGAACCCACAAAACTAACCGCCGCCACGCGCGGATCTGTCAGCAGAGTGTCGACGGCGTCGCGGGCACCGTTGACCACATTGAACACCCCCGGCGGCAGACCGGCCTTTTTTAACAGCCGCGCCAGCAGCAGCGACGCCGACGGATCTTTCTCCGAAGGCTTGAGGACGAAGGTGTTGCCGCAGGCGATGGCGATGGGGAACATCCACATGGGTACCATGACCGGGAAATTGAACGGCGTAACGCCGGCGCACACGCCTACCGGCTGGCGCAGCGACCAGCTGTCGATACCGGTGCCGACGTTCTCGGAAAATTCACCCTTGAGGAGCTGCGGGATGCCGCAGGCGAACTCCACCACTTCGAGCCCGCGGGTCACTTCGCCCAGGGCGTCGTCGTAGAGCTTGCCGTGCTCCCGGGAGATAGTCGCAGCCAGCTCTTCGCTGTGGTTCTCGATCATCTCCCGGAAACGGAACATGACCCGCGCCCGTTTCAAGGCCGGGGTCGCGCCCCAGTCGGCCAGAGCGTCATGGGCGGTGGCGATCGCCTGCCGCGTGGTGTCCCGGTCAGCCAGCGCCACCCGTGCCGACACGGCGCCGGTTGCGGGGTTGAACACCTGGCCGAAAGACCCGCCCTGCCCGGGTACGGACTCGCCGCCGATAAAGTGTTCCCGCACCGGTATGACGGTGGTCTGCTCCGCCGCTGTGCCCATCTCAGCCTCCGAACGCCCGCTCCGGCGCCACATAGTCGTAACCCAGGTCCCGGGCGACCGCCTCATAGGTGACCTGGCCGCGGTGGATATTGAGTCCCGCGCGCAGATGAGGATCCCGCGTCAGCGCCTCTTTCGGGCCGTGGTCGGCCAGCCGGAGCACGAAAGGCAGGGTGGCGTTGGTCAGCGCGAAAGTCGAGGTCCGGGCCACCGCACCGGGCATGTTGGCGACGCAATAATGCACCACCTCGTCGATCACATAGGTCGGATCCTGGTGGGTGGTGGGCCGGCTGGTCTCGAAACAGCCACCCTGGTCGATGGCCACGTCGACGACTACTGCGCCACGCTTCATGTGGGCCAGCTGTTCCCTGCGCACCAGTTTGGGCGCCGCGGCGCCGGGGATCAGCACCGCGCCGATGACCAGGTCCGCCTGGTGCACGTATTGGTCGATGCTGTCCGCGGTAGAGAAGATAGTCTTCATGCGCGGGCCGTACAGATCGTCCAGCTCGACCAGCTTGTCGGTGGAGCGATCCATCACCACCACGTCTGCGCCCATGCCCATGGCCATGCGGGCCGCGTTGACACCGACCACGCCTCCGCCGATCACCACCACTTTGCCGGGCGCCACACCCGGCACACCGCCGAGCAGCGTGCCATTGCCACCATGAGGCCGTTCCAGACAGTAAGCGCCGGCCTGGATCGACATGCGGCCCGCGACTTCGCTCATCGGCCGCAGCAGCGGCAGCGCGCCGTGACGATCTGTCACCGTCTCGTAGGCGATGGCGGTGGTGCCCGACTCGATCAGCAGGCGCGTCTGCTCCGGATCCGGCGCCAGATGCAGATAGGTGAACAGGGTCTGGCCTTCGCGCAGCATGCCGCATTCGACCGGCTGGGGCTCCTTGACCTTGACCACTATCTCGGCCCGGGCGAAGACCTCCTCGGCCGTCTCGACGATCTCCGCCCCGGCCGTCTCGTAGTGCTCGTTGTCCAGCCCGATGCCGTGCCCGGCATGGGTCTCGACCACCACCGAATGGCCATGGAGCGTCAGTTCGCGGACGCCCGCCGGCGTAAGCCCGACCCGATATTCGTTGT
The DNA here is from genome assembly GCA_965364575.1 of uncultured Gammaproteobacteria bacterium. GTDB lineage: Bacteria > Pseudomonadota > Gammaproteobacteria > Steroidobacterales > XN24 > CAMYOC01. Next base: position 500 of record CBDTYJ010000390.1, on the reverse strand, counting down.
TTTTGATTTCCTTGGGGACGCCTATCAGCATGGTATTCAATGCTCCAATTCAGTTGGTGAGAATCTCCGTCCGGGTCTACGGGCCTGCCCTCAATCGGTCGCCCTGATCACGTCTCCCAGGATGCCGATCAGTTCGTCGACTTGTGGCTTGTCGATGATGAGTGGCGGCGACATGGCGATGATATCGCCGGTAAACCGCACCAGCGCGCCGCGCTGGAAACAGCCCACGTGGACGTCGAACGCCCGGGCCCCGACCTGGCCGGGGCGTGAAGCCAGTTCGACACCCGCCACCAGGCCGAGATTGCGGACGTCGATCACATTGGGCAGCCCCTGCAAGGAGTGCACCGCGTCCTCCCAGTAGGCCGCCATCTCGCTGCCGCGCTCGAGCAGACCTTCCTCGTGGTAGATATCCAGCGCTGCCATACCGGCCGCGCAGGCGACGGGGTGACCGGAATAGGTATAGCCATGGAACAGCTCGATAGCGTGTTCGGGCCCCGTCA
>CBDTYJ010000389.1:0-2539 GCA_965364575.1 uncultured Gammaproteobacteria bacterium | reverse complement strand
CGACCACCGCCGAAGTCGAAGGGATCAGCCGGCGTGGCGCCGTCTTCCTTCAGCATGTCCCGCGTTCCGGTGGTGATCAACGCCGAATGGCGCGCATCGGCCGACCAGTCCGGATGGGTAGCGGTCAGCAGCGCCATGGAGCCGGCCGCATGGGGGCTGGACATGGAGGTGCCGCTGATCTGACCGAAGATGGTGTTGACCGCCGGGGCGTCATTGCCGGTGCCCGGATGAACGAACAGGTTGCCCGCTCCGGCCGCATAGATGTCCTGGCCCGGGGCGGAGACATGGGGCGCCAGCAGGTCGAAGCCCGTAAACGGACCCCGCGAGCTGAAGCTGGCCATGATGTCGCCCAGGGCCGGGTTGGACACGGCAGGTGAACCCGCCGTGATCGTGCCCGTATGCCCGGTTCCCGAGGCCAGCCAGTCGCGGACGGCGTCACCGCTGTCGGCATCGATGTGGATGGCCGGGATCACGTGGGGGTCGGCCACCACGCTGGTGGCGCCACCCTGGATGTTCCCCAGGATGAAGGCGGCGGCGCCGCCGGCGCGGACATTCTGGCCCTTGGCGACGCGGGCGATAGCACCGCGATCGCAGAGGACGATGGAATCGGGCGGGAACGTGCCGGCCGGGAACGGCTCCAGACATTGTTCCGGCTGATCGAAGTTGGGCTCACCCGGGTTACCGACGGGATAATCGCCGGCATAGACAACATTCCCGCTGAATCCGCCGGTGATGGCCAGGCCGCTGAACGGTCCTGGCGGCGGCGTGTCGCCACCCGCCAGGCCTTCGAGAGCCTTGGGCGGATACTCCCGGTCATGGGTGCTGGCAGCGACACCGAGCACCCAGGGAGCGCTGTTGGCGTTGACGGTGTTAGCGCCCGGACCGGAGTTGCCGGCCGAGTTGGCCACCGCGATGCCCGCGGTGTTGGCCGACAGGAACGTCTGGGCGGTCAGGGAACCCCAGGGATCGTAGGCATTGCCGATGGACATGTTGAGCACGTCCACGCCGTCGACGATGGCCTGCTCGGTGGCGGCCGCGATATCCGAGAAGAAGCAGCTCGGCGCACAGACTTTGTACGCGATGATGTTGGCGTGGGGGGCGACGCCTGAGAGCTGCGGGATGATGAAATCGTTGTTGATATTGCCGTCAGCGTCGACGATTCCCAGATCGAACAGGAAGTTGCCGGCGACGGTAGACGCGACGTGGGAGCCGTGACCGTCGGTATCCTTGACGTTCCAGATCCGGCTGTCGGTGGGACCGTACTGGTCGCAGTTGTCCACCGTCGGATCCCCACAGACCGCCTGGGCCTCGAGGAAGGAATAGACGCCGACAAGCTTGTCGTTACAGAAGCCGGCGGCTTCAGCGATGTACTGCTGGGGATTGGCCGGATCGCAGGCACCGAGATAACCGCCCGCCCACTGGTGGTCGTAGCCGTCGCTGAGTCCGGGGAAATCGCCGGTGATATCCACCGGATCCACGAAGGAGAAATGGGTCAGCGGTCCGACAAAGTCCACTGCGTCGGCCGGATCCAGGGCCACGCCGATGGCGGCGCCGGAATCGAGGATGCCGACGAGTACGCCTTCACCGAACGTGCCGACGCCATTGTTGGCGGAGCCGTCCCAGATCGCAGGCGCGCCGATCCAGTTCGGGCCGCGGTCCGTGTTCAGTTCCAGCGCCCGGTTGCGCTCGACAAAGCGCACGTTGGGCAGCATCGACACGCGGCGGGCCTCTTCCTGGGTCATGGTCATGACCACGGCGTTGGCCGCCAGTTGGAATTCCTGTGTGACCTCGTAGCGGCCGGTCAGCTGGGTGATCTTCTGCACATGCTCGGCCTGACGGGACTTGAGGTACTGACGATAGGCGACGACTTCGGGCCGGGTCGCCTTGAATTTGGCGCGGACGCCCGCGCCGGACTTGCTGAGGCGCTTGGCGTCGCCTTTGGCGCCGTCTCTGCTACCCGCTTTCTGCGCGGTGCCGGCCTCGTTGTATCCGGGTTTGGTGGCCGGATAACCCTTGACGCCACCTTCGTAGGTGACGGCGGGGGATTCGGTGAACTGGACGATGTACTGGTGCTCGCCCTTCAGGTCCGGTTCGGCGGAGAATTTGGGCGCGATGTTCTTGACCCACTTGACCGTCGGCTTGACGACGCCGGTGGCCGCGAGATCGAACGTATCCTTGGGTCCACCGACCTGGACGCCGCCGTCCGGTGACGGCTTGGCGCTGGCCGTGCCCGCGCCGGACGATCCGCCGGAGCCGCCGCCGCAACCTGAAGCCACTCCTACAAATACGGCGAATACCGCTGATAGCAGCGCCGTAGTAATTGGTCTCTTGTTCACGCCTAACCCCCCTCCAAAAATGCTCTCGCCAGATTTTCGACATGCAGAAAAAAACTGTTGCGAGGGATGCAAAACCCGGCCACTACTATCCCACGACCACCCGGCCCGTCTGCCGTCGGTGATGAGACTCGCTGGACAGATTTTTTGATCGGACGCGATTGCGCGGCTAAGAAACATCGAGCCCGCAGCGTTGTCCTCCCCCT
>CBDTYJ010000388.1:0-2541 GCA_965364575.1 uncultured Gammaproteobacteria bacterium | reverse complement strand
GCGAATTCCTCGACGCCGCCCGCAGCAGCCTGCTTCCGCCCTATGTCCAGCCCACGGCGGTGCAGAAGCAGGCGGCCATGATCCGGCTGCAGGGCATGGTGGGGCCCGATGGCCTGTTCGAGAAATCCCTGCCCGAGCTGCTCGAGTCGGCGGATTTGAGCGACAACGAAGTCGCCGCCATCCTCGAGGCCTGTGATTTTGCGGTGGCGCAGATCAAGGCCTTCACCGACTGGTTCGAGACCACGATCATGCCCCGTCCCGACGGCGAGTGGCGGATCGGACCCGATCTCTACGCGGCCAAGTACGCCGTGCAGATGGACTACCCTCTGGGACCAGAGGAACTTCTGGCCCGGGCCGAAGCCGCGCTGGAGGAGACTCATGCGCGGATGGTGCGCGTGGCCCGGAAGATCCACGACGAATATCTGGCTGAGGGCATCGCCGGGGGTGATTTCCAGAAGGCCGGGACGCTTGATGACAGCCAGGTGGTCCGAGACATCTTCACCCGGCTGGCCGAGGATCGCTCCACGCCCGAGAGCCTGATCGCCGACAGCTATGCCATGGCCGACGCCATCGTCGGCTTTGTCCGGGAGAAAGACCTGCTGGACCTGCCGCCCACGTCCAAGATGCGGATCGAAGACGTGCCGCCACACCTGGCCGGCTACGCCGTGGCCCAGATCCAGACGGCACCACCGTTCGAACCGGAGCTGGAGTCGGTGTGGTTCTGGGACCTGGGGCTGCTGGCCACTTCGGACAGCTATCTGAAGGAATACAACCGGCCGACCCTGGCCATGGTCTACATCCACGAGGGCGTGCCCGGACATTTCGTGCAGCAGGAATATTCCAACCGCTTCGAGCGGATCGTGCCGAAGATCTTCAGAAACGGTCCGATGGTGGAGGGCTGGGCCAGCTATATCGCCACTCAATTGGTGGCCGAGGGCTTCACCATCTATCCGGATCATCCGCTGGGACACGAACTGCAGCAATTGGTGGACGACAAGCTGGTGCTGCGTTCCATAATCAACGCCATCATCGACATCCGCCTGCACACCACCGACTGGCCCGAGGAAGAGGCGGTCCGGCTGATGATGGAGAAGGGATTCCAGGAGGAAGGCGAGGCCCGCGGCAAGCTGACCCGGGCCAAGATGAGCTCGGTCCAGCTCGCGACCTACTTCGCCGGCTATATCGCGATCCTCGATATCCTCGAGGAATACAAACGGAAAAAGGGCGCGGACTTCAGCTGGAAGGAATTTAACGAGCGCCTGGTCAGCGCCGGCTCGCCGCCGTTCTTCGTGTTGCGGGAACATATGCTGGAGTAAGCCTGGGAATCCAGCCGAAAACGGTTCCATCATTCCGCATTACTTGAATGGAGCGTGCGGATCGTCTGGCCTGCTTCTGACGGACTGGCGTGGAGTTGCCTATACTGAGCTTCATACGCTTCGGGGGAGGCAACAACATGAGCAACATCGACTGGGTCATCCGCGGACCCGAAATCTCGACCTGTAACTGCAACTGGGGCTGTCCCTGCCAGTTCAACTCGCTGCCGACCCACGGCGACTGCCGCGCGGGGGTGGCGATGCGTATCGATGAAGGCCACTTCGGCGACGTGTCGCTGGACGACGTGCATTGGGCCGCCATGTTCGCGTGGCCCAAGGCGATCCACGAGGGCAACGGCGAGGCGCTGATGATCCTGGACGAACGGGCCGGCGAATCTCAGCGAGAGGCGCTGCTGGCCATCCTCTCGGGGGAGACCTCGGTGCCGGGCGCGACCATGTTTAGCATCTTCGCGTCGACCCTGACCAAGGTGCACGAGCCCGTCGTGGCGCCGATCCTGTTCGAGGCGGACTTCGATAACTGGACCGGGCAGTTTTCGGTGCCGGGTTACATCGAGGCCTGGGCGGCACCGATCACCAACCCGGTGTCGGGGGAGTCGCATCGGGCGAAGGTGACACTGCCGGGTGGGTTCGAGTACCGGGAGGCCGAATTCGTGAGCAGCCGCACCAGCGCCCAGGGTCCGATCCCGCTGGACTGGGTCGACGGCCACGGACATCTGTGCATGCTCCACATGACGCCCAGTGGCCCGGTCGACTGAGACCTGGTCGGCCGGGCCGCAGCCGGCCCGCGTCAACGACGCCATCGAGACCATCGTCCGTCACGACCGATGGGTGGTCGCCGCCGCGCTGACCCTGATCACCGCCCTCGCATGGGTCTACCTGCTGAGCGGCGCGGGCATGGATATGGAGATGGGCGGCATGGATCCGGACATGGTCATGCCTGTGGACTGGTCACCCGGTTATGCGCTGATCATGTTCCTGATGTGGTGGATCATGATGATCGCCATGATGCTGCCCAGCGCGGCACCCATGATCCTCCTCTTCGCCCTCGTCAACCGCCGCAGCCGAGAGCAGGGCGCGCCCTGGGTGCCGACCACGATATTCGCTTCCGGCTATCTCATCGCCTGGGGCGGGTTCAGCCTGGCCGCGACGCTGCTGCAATGGTGGTTCGAGCAGTCCGGCTGGCTGACCATGGCCATGGCCAGCGCCA
>CBDTYJ010000387.1:0-2541 GCA_965364575.1 uncultured Gammaproteobacteria bacterium | reverse complement strand
TTGTAGCCTTCCACGTCCGCCTTGGAAGCGAAATAGAGATAGCGACGGTTGGCCTGGGACTCGCCCGCGAAGGCGTCTTTCAGGTTAGTTTCGGTCTTGCTGCCCTTCAAAGCCATGATATTCGTCTCCTTAGCGTCGGACTTACAGGATTCTTGCCCGGCCGGGCCGGGCTATATTTAGAATGGTTCTAAAATAGTAGGAGTCACTGATGCGGCTGTCAAGCATACTGAGTGTAGCAGTTGAAATTGACCCTATGGGGCCGGGCCGGTAATGTACCGGCGCTCTTCTCCAGGTGTCTGTTCATGGCCCGTAGGAAAAACACCGAAATCGATTTCGAGTCCGCCATTGCGGAACTGGAATCACTGGTCGCCACCATGGAAGAAGGCGATCTGCCGCTGGAAGAGGCGCTCAAACAATTCGAACGCGGCGTGACGCTCTCCCGGCAATGTCAGCAGGCCCTGAAACTGGCAGAGCAAAAGGTCGAAATCCTGATGGAGAAGGCCGGCGCGGTCGAACCCGAGCGTTTCGATCCGGATCAGTGAGCTTCGAGCGCTCCCTCAGTCTCTACCGAGAGCGCATCGAAGACGTTCTCGATCGCTGGCTGCCGTCACCGGACCGGGATCCCGGCCGACTGCATCAGGCCATGCGGTACGCGGTCATCGGTGGCGGCAAGCGTGTGCGACCGCTGCTGGTCTACCTGACCGGTGAAGCGCTCGCCATCGACCCTGCCCGGCTGGACGGTCCCGCCGCCGCGGTCGAGCTTATCCACGCCTATTCGCTGGTTCACGACGACCTGCCGGCCATGGACGACGACGATCTCCGTCGCGGTCGGCCGACCTGCCACCGCGCTTTCGACGAGGCCACCGCCATCCTCGCCGGAGATGCGCTGCAGGTATTGGCGTTCCAGATCCTGGCCGAGGATCCGGCCATGACCCCGGATCCGGCCCGGCGTCTGGCCATCGTCGGCGCTCTCGCCAGAGCCAGCGGCACCGAGGGCATGGCTGGCGGCCAGGCCATTGACCTCTCGGTAGAAGGCACGTCGCCCGCCGCCGAAGTCCTGGAACAGATGCATGCCCGGAAGACCGGCGCCTTGATCCGGGCCAGTGTGCTGATGGCGGCGTTGAGTGGGCAGGGGCTGGCGACAGACAAGCTGCAGACGCTGGCACAGTTCGGTGAGCATATCGGTCTGGCCTTCCAGATCCAGGACGATATCCTCGACGAGGAAGGCGAGACCGGCGTAATGGGGAAGACAGCCGGGGCCGACAGCGCCCGCGCCAAACCCAATTACCCGGGGACCGTGGGTATCGAGACGGCCAAAGTCCGGGCCCGGGACCTGTGCGACCGGGGTCTGGAGGTCATCGACTGGCTGCCCCAGAGCGCTGAAGGCTTGCGTGAACTCGCCAGATATATCGTGCAGCGGGACCGCTGAGGCGCGACCGTCTCCCGCGCAGTCTTGGACATGGCCCGACCGGTACCGGATAATCCGTGAGGTTTCCCGCACCGGGCCGGTATCGCGGACCCGGAGAGCAATCGCCGGCACTTATGGATATCAGCAGCAAGTATCCCCTTCTCGCCAGGGTAGATGACCCGCAGGACCTGCGCGCCCTGGCCGAAGACGAGCTTCCGACCCTGTCATCCGAGTTGCGGGACTACCTGATCCAGACCATGGGCCGCACGGGCGGCCATTTCGCTGCCAACCTCGGGACAGTCGAACTCGCGATCGCCCTGCACTACGTTTTCGACACGCCCCGGGACCGCATCGTCTGGGATGTCGGCCACCAGGCTTATCCCCACAAGATCCTCACCGGACGGCGGGCGCAGCTCGACACCATCCGCCAGCAGCACGGTCTCGCGCCCTTCCCCAACCGGGCAGAGAGCGAGTACGACACCTTCGGCGTCGGTCATTCCAGCACATCGGTCAGCGCCGCGCTGGGCATGGCGATCGCCACTGCCAGCCAAAGCGAGGACCGGCGCGTGGTGGCGGTCATAGGAGACGGTGCCATGACCGCGGGCCTCGCCTACGAGGCGCTCAACCATGCCGGCAGCCTGAATGTGGATCTGCTGGTCATCCTCAACGACAACGACATGTCGATCTCCGAGAATGTCGGCGCCATGTCCAACTACCTGGCCAAGGTACTCTCCGGCAAGCTCTATTCCACCATCCGTGAAGGCAGCAAAAAACTGATCCAGCGCATGCCCACGGTCTGGGAACTGGCCCGGCGCTCGGAAGAACACGTGAAAGGCATGGTGCTCCCGGGCACGCTGTTCGAGGAACTCGGTCTCAATTATGTGGGACCGGTGGACGGGCATGACCTGGGCGTGCTGGTGCAGACGCTGCGCAACCTCCGCGGCCTGAGCGGACCACAGTTCCTCCACGCCATGACCCGCAAGGGCCAGGGTTATGAGCCCGCGGAGAAGGACCCCATCCGCTGGCATGGCCCCGGGCCATTCGATCCGGCCAGTGGGGAGATCTTCAAAAAGAAGAGCAGCGGTCCCAGCTACTCGGAGGTATTCGGTGACTGGCTGATCGATATGGCGGAG
>CBDTYJ010000386.1:0-2551 GCA_965364575.1 uncultured Gammaproteobacteria bacterium | reverse complement strand
CCTCGGGCTCGCTCTCCAGATCGCCGGCGTAGACGAGTACCGGATGGTCGGCGACCCCGTCGCTGATCTCGAAGAAATATCGCCCGCCGCGCTTCATGGGTACGCCCCAGGATTTGTAGCTCCACAGGGTCTCGGCGCGCTGACGGATCTGTTCCCGCTCCGGCAGCGATTCCAGGAGTGGCCGGGCCAGCTCGTTCTGGGCCGCGACCCATTCTGATACCTCGGCAGAGTCCAGATCCTCCATCCAGCGATAGGGATCCGGCACCTCGGTGCCGAAGTAATCATCCACGTGGTCGCTGCGGCGGGCGGCCGGGTATTCCATTGCAGGGGTCTCCGCGGTGGGGGTCTCCAGACCGGTGGTATCCGGGGCGACCGCCTCCGGTGTACCGGCGTCGTCCGAATCCCGGCCGCAGCCGGAGGCCAGCAACGCTATGGCGACGGCTGTCAATCCTAACCTGATCATGATGCGTCCCCGTCCCGCCGGTGCGGGAATAAGCCATCAGTCTAGCCGCTGCGCGCCGGCCTACCAACACACGCCGGGATGCCGACCGACACCGTTTCGGCCGGTAGGACAGGGAGGCCGGGTGATCCGGACGGAAGCGGATCGGCTACGGTCGGCGTGCCGGCATCCGCCGGATGTCAGCGCGCTCCGCCGCAGCCGTCTTTCAGCGAGAATCGCTCAAAGAAACTGGCGATCCACTCATTGCCCCGGCTCGGCCAGACGTGACCGGCGCTGTACAAGCCGTAGACCGTCACCCGGCCGCCGGGACCCGGGACGAACTCTGTCAGCCCCGGCGACCATTCCCGCTTCTCGCCGGTGGCGCGGTTCAATTTCGCCAGGGCGACCACCGTCTGCTGCCAGGCTTGCGTAGTTTCCCGCGGCTCCTCCCGCCCGAACAGGTACAACACCGGTCTGGGGGTTCCGGCCCCTGGAACAGTTGCGGCAACGGCGCCGACCGGCGCGAAGGCGGCGAAGCGGCACGGCCGTTCGCGCAGGAGGTTGAAGGTCATGTGCGCGCCGTTGGAGAAACCGGTGGCATAGACCCGGTCCGGGTCGATCGGAAATCGTTGCGGCAGGATCTCCAGCAGCGTGTCTACCCAGGACAGGTCGCCGTTGGCGTCGCTGCCGGGAGAACCCTGCCATCCGCGCATGCCGCGGCGATCGCGGCGCGGCAGACCCTCCGGGTATGCCACGGTCGCCTCGGGCCAGTCCTTGTGGAGGGCGACAGCCCGGGAGAAATTGCCGGCCCTGTCGCCGAGGCCGTGGAACACGAGCACCAGCGGCGAGGCCTGCCGGTCGGAGCGGGCAGCGGGGAATACGTGCACCTTGCGCACGCCGTCCGCGACAGGGATTGCCAGAATCTCCACCGCGACCGCGGGCAGACCGGCGAACGTCATGAGCAGGCAGACGGGGATCGCGGCCAGCCTGATCAGGGCCCGGGGCACGATCAGCTCTCGACTGTGCCCGGGGCGACCATGGAGCGGATGTAATGCTCCTGCCTGGGGTAGGGGAAATCGATGCCGGCCTCGTTGAAGGCCTTGTAGACGGCAACCACCAGCTCGTCCGTCACCAGCCCGCGCAGGACCGGCGAATCGACCCAGCAGAGTAGTTCCAGATCGATGCTCCAGTCGCCGAAGCGACGGTAGCGTACCCTGGCTTCGGGGTCCCGGCAGATCCTCTGGTTGGCGGCGGCGACTTCCATCAATACCTCACGGACCTTGTCCAGATCCTCGCCATAACAGACACCGACCGGTATGCGGATACGATATTTGGGATGGGGCCCGCCGGTCTCGTTGACGATCTTGGAATTCCCCATGATCGAATTGGGGATGGTCACTTCCACATCGTCCCGCGTAAGCAGGCGGGTGGAGCGGATACCGATGTGGGTCACACTGCCGCGTTCGCCGCTGTCCAGCACCACGTAATCGCCGATCCGATAGGGCGAGTCGGCGATGATGAAGACGCCGGCGAACAGGTTGGCCAGCGTGTCTTTGGCCGCGAAGCTCAGGGCCAGACCGATGATGCCGGCCGATGCGACCCAGGCGGTGATGTCGACTTCCCAGATCTGCAGCACCATGTAGGCGCCGACGGCGATCATCACCAGCAGCACCAGGTTGTCGAAGAGAGGCAGAGTGGCCGGCTGGATCAGCCGCGCAGTCTGCGGCTGCCTCGCCATCAGATGGCAAAGAAAGCGCAGCACCCGGACGGCGAACTGGATCCACACGAAGACGAGGATGGTGCGCAGCGCCGCGATCGTGGCGAACTCTGCCGTCTCGTGCATCTCCAGGAGCAGCGTGGCCGCTGCCAGTCCCGCCAGCACCAGCGTCACCGCCACCGGCCGCTCCACGTTGGCCAGGAACAGGTCGTCGAGACGGGTCTTGCTGCGGGCTGCCCAGCGCTTGATGATCCCCAGGATGCCGGTCGCGATCCACGCCAGCACGATACCGATGGCGACGGCGAGGAACGCTTGCAGATAACGGTTGTCGCCGACCATGCCGACGACCTGTTCGATGTAGAAGCCTAGTTCCTTCTGCATGGATCTATATCCCG
>CBDTYJ010000385.1:0-2554 GCA_965364575.1 uncultured Gammaproteobacteria bacterium | reverse complement strand
GACCCCGCCGTCGATGCGGTGCTCGCCATACTCCTGCCTCAGGCCATCACCCAACCGGAGCCGGTGGCGGAGGCGGTCGCCGGGCTGGCGAAAGGTCGTTCCAAGCCGGTCCTCACGTGCTGGATGGGCGATCAGTCCATGCGCAGCAGCCGCAAGCTGTTCGTGGAACGGGGCATCCCCACCTACACCACGCCGGAAGCTGCGGTAGAGGCATTCGCGGCGGCGGCGACTTACAACGCCAACCAGCAGCTGTTGCTCCAGGTCCCGGAGCCCCTGAGCCGCAGCGACATGCCGGATGCCTCCAGCGCGAGGCTGATCATCCAGGAGGCCATGGCCAGTGGCCGTCAGGTGCTGGATCTGGCCGAGTCGAAAGGCCTGCTCGCCTCGTTCCGCATCCCGATCCTCAAGAGCATGCCGGCCCACAAGGCGACGGAGGCGCTGGCCATCGCCGAGGAGATCGGCTTCCCGGTAGCGATGAAGATCTACTCTCCGGACATCACCCACAAGTCGGATGCCGGCGGTGTGCGCCTGGGGCTGAACAGCGGCCAGGAGGTGCGCCAGGCATTCAAGGAGATGACGGAGCAGGTCGCGCGCCTGCGGCCCGAGGCCGCGATCGACGGCGTCCTGATCGAGCCCATGTGGCATCCGGCGGACGGCCGCGAGCTGATGTTGGGGGTGATGAACGACTCGGTGTTCGGCCCGGTGATCAGCTTCGGTCTGGGCGGCACCATGGTGGAGGTCATCCGCGACCGCGCCATCGCCCTGCCACCCCTGAATCGCTATCTGGCCCGGCGGATGATCGAACAGAGCCGGGCTGCCGGATATCTGGAAGAATTCCGCGGCAAGCCGGCCGCCAACATGCGGGCCCTGGAGGACGTCATCCTGCGCATGTCCGAACTGGTCTGTGAGCTGCCGGAGGTGGAACAGATCGATATCAACCCGCTGATCGTCGACGAACAGGGCGCACTGGCCGTGGACGCGCGGGTGGTCGTACGCAAAGTCGGCGCGGGGGTCCGGCCATATTCCCACATGGCCATCCATCCCTACCCGTCGAACCTGGTCAAGCAGATAGATCTGCCCGACGGACGCCCCCTTACCATCAGGCCGATCCGGCCCGAAGATGCCCTGCTGGAGAAAGACTTCGTTAACGGCCTGTCTGAGCGTTCGCGCTTCCTCCGGTTTATGTATGCGCTTTCGGAGATCACTCCGGAAATGCTGTCGCGCTTCACCCAGATCGACTACGACCGGGAGATGGCCCTGGTGGCGATCGTGTCGGGTGACGAGGGAGACCGCCAGATCGGCGTGGCCCGCTATGTCACCTATGCGGACGGCCGCGGCTGCGAATTCGCGATCGTCGTGTCCGACGATTTTCAGCGCCAGGGGATCGCCCGCCAGCTTCTCAGCGATCTGATCGATGTGGCCCGCGACCGCCGTCTGGAGTACATGGATGGCATCGTATTGAGGCAGAATGAGAACATGATCCGGCTGGCCGAGAGTCTGGGCTTCGACGTGGAGCGTTCGGCGGACGATCCCGAGTTGATGTCGCTGCAGCTTACACTCTAGCCGCCTGCATCCGGCCGTCTGCAAAATGTCTAATCGCGGCCGGCCCGGGGACCGGTCGTTATTCGGGGGATCAGTCATGGATGGAATCCGATCGCGAATCCGGCGGTCCGCTCTCGCCGTGTTGCTCGGGGCCGCGGCATGCGCGGGCCCGGCAGGGGACCCGGACACGAGGCCGTCCACAGCGCCGACCCTTCAGGAATTGGGCCGGGCCACCTATCGCGGGATCTATGAGACCCCCGTGACCCTGACCGGTGGCGTCTACGAGGGTGCACCATTCATCGAGGGCGGCGCGTCGCGGCCGACGGTGCAACTGGTCGAGGGCATCTATCTCAGCGGCGATCTGGCCGGCGACGGCCGCCGGGAGGCCGTGGTGTTCCTGGCCGAGCAGGCGGGCGGCTCCGGCACCCGGCTCTATCTGGCGCTCAACGACCGGGACGAATCGGGTGGCGCACGCAACCTCGCCACCGCCCTGCTGGGCGACCGCGTACAGATCATCGCCGCATACATAGATGAAGACGGCGTCGCGGTCCGCCTGGTCAGGGCCGGTCCGGAGGATGCAGCCTGCTATCCGGGCGAGATCGCCATCAGCCGCTGGACACTGGCGGGGGGCACGCTGGAGCGCATCAGCGACGAGGTCCAGGGGCGCCTGAGCACGGCGGAATTATCAGGCTCCCGATGGCGTCTCGAGAGCATAAGCATCGACGGCGCCAGCCTGCGGGAAACCGCTATCGATCTGCAGTTCGAACCGGATCGCGTGTCCGGACGCAGCGGCTGTAACAATTACTTCGGCGGCATCGAGGACGGGGCCGGACCCGGGCAAATCCGGATCGGACCCCTGGCCGGCACCCGCATGGCATGCGCTGCCGGGATCATGGAGCTGGAAGACGCGTATCTTCGTGCGCTCCAGGCAGCAGATCATTTCAGCTTCCTCGGCGGCGGGCTCATCCTCACCTCGGTGGATGAAGACGGAGAGATCAGCCGCCTGCGCTTC
>CBDTYJ010000384.1:0-2555 GCA_965364575.1 uncultured Gammaproteobacteria bacterium | reverse complement strand
GGCCGATATCGGCCGGATGCTGCAGGCAGCATTGCAGCACCATCAGGCCGGCCGCCTCGATCCAGCCGCCGCCGCCTATGAGCAGGTCCTGGGCGCCGCCCCGGGTCATCCGGACGCCTTACATCTGCTCGGAGTACTGCGCTACCAGCAGGGCCGGACGGACATTGCGCTGACGCTGCTGAACGAGGCGATAGCCGCGGCCCCCGATCACGTGGACGCCCTCTGCAATCTTGCCCTGGTGCAGAAATCGGCCGGTGACAACGACGCGGCAGAGCGTAGTCTCAGCCGTGCTCTGGCCATCACCCCGGCGCTCCCCGCCGCCCACAACAACCTGGGCAGTCTGCTGCTGGCGCGGGGAGACCTGAAGGGCGCGATCGGTGCTTACCAGGAAGCGACCCGCCTCGAGCCGGCTTATGTGGAAGCCCAGCTGAACCTGGCCAACGCCCTGCTGCTCGCCGGTCATGCGGAGCGAGCGCTGGCACCGTGCCAGCATGTGCTCGAGTTGCAGCCGGGACTCGCCGCCGCCTACGCCATGATGGGATCGCTGCGCGCCACCCTGGGAGAGGATGCCGAAGCCACGGCCTGTTATCGCCGCGCGTTCGAGCTGGACCCGGACGATGCCGGATACGCCTGCAATCTGGCCAGCAGTCTGGAATCGGAGCGCAGATGGGACGAGGCCCTGGTGATGTTCGACCGGGCCGTAGAGATCGACCGGGAATGCGGGCCGGCCATCAGCGGATCGCTGATGGTCAGCCGCTCCCTGTGTCAGTGGGATCATCTGGCCATACGCTCGGCCCGTTTCGCCGAGGGCGTCAGACGCGGGCTGTCAGGACTGACCCCCTTTATATATCTGGCCGAACCCTCGACGGCAGAGGAAGAACTGGCCTGCGCTTCCCTGTGGAGCCGGGGCATCGCCGAACGGATGGCGCCGGTCCGCAAGACGCTGGATTTCCAGTTCGAAGCCGCGTCCAAGGATCGCATCACGGTGGCGTACTTCTCCTATGATTTCCGCCGCCATCCCACCGCTTATACCAAGGTGGGCCTGTTCGAGAACCATGACCGGGAACGATTCCGGGTGCTCGGCTATTGCCACGGCCCTGACGATGACAGCGCCATCCGCCGGCGCGTGATCGATTCTTTCGATGAATTCTGCGATGTGCGCGGCTGGCCTCCCGCCGAGGTCGCGCGACGTATCTTCGCCGACGGCGTGGATATCCTGGTGGATCTGAAAGGCCATACCCTGTCGGCGCCCAGCGAGACGTTTGCCCTGCGTCCGGCGCCGATCCAGGTCAATTACAAAGGCTATCCGGGTACCATGGGCGCCGATTTCATCGACTACATCATCGCCGACGAATTCGTGGTGCCGCGGTCGCAACGGCATACCTGCTCGGAGAAGGTGATCTACCTGCCCGAGACCTATTGGGTCGATGACAGTCGCCGCACGCCGCCAGCCGAGCCGCCCGCCCGGGAGCAGCTGGGGCTGCCCGAAGACGGTATCGTGTTCTGCTGTTTCAACAACAGTTACAAGATCACATCGGAGATGTTGCAGGTCTGGACCGACATCCTGAAACAGGTGCCCGGCAGCGTGTTGTGGGCCCAGAACAGCAATCCGGACAGCAGCCTGGCGGATAATCTGCGCAGAGAGGTGCGGGATCGAGGCATCGACCCCGGACGGATCGTGTTCGCACCTCGGCGGCCGCTTAAAGAATATCTGGGCCTGTTCCGGGCCGCCGACCTGTTTCTCGATTCCAGGCCCTACAACGCCCACACCACTGCCAGCGACGCGCTGTGGGCCGGCCTGCCCGTGCTCACCTGCCCGGGTGCCACCTTCGCCTCCAGGGTGGCTGGCAGCCTGCTGCGGACACTGGGACTGCCGGAGCTGGTATGTCCCACGCTCGATGACTATCGGCAGCTGGCCGTGGCGCTGACCACCGACCGGGGGCGGATGGCCGAACTGCGCCGGCGGCTGGGGCGGCAGAAGCGCGAGAGTCCACTTTATGACACCGTCCGCCTCACCCGGCACATGGAAGCCGCCTACGAGTTCATGTTCGGGAATCTTGTCGACGGGCATCCACCCGCGCATCACTCTGTCGAGCGCCTGCCCTGATGAGACGCTCAGGACTTGAGGAGGCCGAACAGACCGCGGCGCCGGTGCATCTTCTCGTGCAGTTCGCGGCGCCGTGACTCCAGCCAATCGGATCGCGATACGGGCGTGTCCGGTTCCCCCTCGCCGCGTCGGCGATCGGCCTCGACCTTGCGGAATGCGCAGAAGTCCCGGTAGGCCTCCAACTCCGGCCTGAGATTGCGACAGGTCAGCTCGACCATCACCGCGTCGTCCAGATAGCCCAGGGCCGGGATGTCATCCGGGATCAGATCCTCCCGGTCCGCCACATAGGCCATGGCATCCAGCACCCGGCGGATGTCCTCTACCGGCAGGCGCCACTCCGGATCCGTGACCATCGCCACCAGGGATTCCAGCTGTTCGAGCTTTCGCAGGATGAAGGCCGGTGTGCTGGACTGTCGTGCCCTTTCGAGCAGGTCCCCGGCCGCCTTGA